>JAJFVM010000064.1 GCA_021371805.1 bacterium | reverse complement strand
CTGGGCAATGATTCAGATATTGGTTCAGTCATTCAGGAAGAAGGAAATGAATCTTTGAAACTGGCACTGGAATTATGGAAATAATATAAGTTTTCTAAAAACAGAAAAGAAGTAAAGCATACTTTTATAGTTCTTAAAATAAATTTTTTTTATTCTTGTTTTATATTTCTGTATTTTACGAGTTCCTCGAGAAGTTTGGTGTGCTTGAGAAGCTCTTGGTCCTGCGCATCAAGATGCGCAAGTATATGCTCTATATCCTTGTAACTTGTTATTGTTGTATTATATTCTTCTTCAGCTCTTATTTCAGAATGCCTTCCCTGAATATTCTGCCCGACCATTATAAGAGGCATTAATAATAGCTGAATAATATTTCCTATAAACAGTAAAAATGCAAATGGATACGGATCAAAGGGTTTGCTGGAAAAATATGCCTGCCATATCATCCAGCCTGCCATAAATGCCGCAAAAAAATAAACGGCATACATAGTACCTACTCCGCCTGTAATCCATACAGCTAATCTGTCCTGAAAATTAAGTCTGGTTTTATGGATTATATTTGGATTTTTTGGTTCATGTCTTTTATGTTTTGGAGGTTCAATTATCGAAGCCATTTAAAAAAGTCCCCTTTCACTTGTTTAATATATTATATTTATTGTTAAGCAAGAAAAATAATAAGAACAATTATAATGTTTAATTAACGATTTTAAAAATTCTTCCTTTACCGCCAAACAACCCTTTCGGGGGCTTATTTCCGAAAGGGTTGTTTGTATCTTTCACTTAAGTAAGGCAGGCGTCCAATTCACTTGCTCTTATCTTTCATTTATCTATCTTCCTTATCTTGTTTTTACTTACTTTAAAAATATGTAAACTTAAAATTAATCTTCTAGTTGGTAAATACTGTTGTCAGAACTCTTCTTGAATCTATTTCAATCATTGAAACACCTATCTTTGTATAATGAGATCCCAGTATATTATCTCTGTGAGTCGGGCTGTTAAGCCATGCATTTAAGAAGCCTTCGACTGTTCCGGCAGATGCAGGGGAGGACTGTGCAAGATTTTCTCCGCCGTATCTAAAACCAACACCGTTTGCTCTCATAAGATCAAATACGTTTGTATTTTCCGGAGTGTAGTGTGAAAAGTAATTCCTGGCCATCATATCCTGGCTTCTTAGATTCGCTATGTTATTAAGCAAGTCATCAGATGACAGGGCATTTAAACCGTTTGCTGCTCTTGTGTTATTAATTAAAGCCGCTATGGTATTTTCATAGTCGGTAAGAGGTGCTGACTTAAGTGACAGGCTGACTGTATTGTTTGAGGCTTCTGCTGATATACCAAGTACACTTATATCCTGATTTTTGGTAAGCACAAAGGCCGGAAGTATTATTGATACTGCCAGTGCAAATACACATAAAAATACTATTAAACTTTTTGACTTCATTTTGGACGCTCCTTTACTTAAAGATCTTTAACTTTCTCGTAGTAAAAGAGCATAAAAAAATAATAGCCGGTTGCATCACTTGCTCCATGCATTTCAAGATGCCCAAATAAGAAACGCATATCATAGCCTCTATTACTAAAGAAGTTAAATTTTCAAAATAACACTACTAAAAATTACAAGACTAATATTAATTAATTAATTATTAATTGTCAATAGATTTATATAAATATTTATATTAATTTAATTATTAATTAAATAATTAATTAATATATTGAGTAAAGGGGTGGGGATGGAGGGATAAATACTGCTTAAAGAAGTTAAAAATTAAGTGTTTTTTAGAAAAGGAATATGCTGTTGCCTTTGGGAAAAAA
>JAJFVM010000196.1 GCA_021371805.1 bacterium | reverse complement strand
ATATAATTTTAAACTAAATATGAAAATTTAAAATGAAATCCACTTAAATGACACCACTTTAATGACAGTTGACAGACACGTGTAGTGTGTATTATATTAATACGTGTAAACATTTAACGGTAAGAATTTGACGGATATTGCTATGATAACAAAATTAACATTAACTTTGGATAATGAAATAATCGAAGCTGCTAAGGCGTATGCTAAAGAAAATAATATGAGTTTATCAGGAATAGTTGAGCTTTATTTTAGAACTCTGTCTTCAGAGACCGGCAATGACAGAATACCGCCGATTACTAAAGAATTATCAGGCATAGCAAGTTTTTCCACAGCAAAACAAGATAAGGAACTTTTAAAAGAAGCGTTAAATAAAAAATTCTTATGATAGAAAAATTATTTATTGACACTGATATCATTCTGGATGTAATTTTTAAAAGGGAACCCTTTTTTTATGATTCCCAGAAGATATTATCTCTAATTGAAAAAAACTGTTTTTCGGGTTTTACATCGTCTCTGATAATAGCAAATTGTTACTACATTATATGCAGCAATATAGATAAAAAAACTGCTTTAAAAACAATTTCAAAGTTAAGATCTATTTTAAGTGTTTTGTCATTTACGGATAAGGAGATAGGAGAGTCATTAAACTCAAGCATAAATGACTTTGAAGATGGTGTTCAATATTTTATTGCATTAAATAATGGTATAAATAACTTAATAACAAGAGATATCTCCGATTATAAAGATTTGAATATAAATGTCTTAACTCCAAAAGATTTCTTAAATCTGGAAAAAGTGAAAAAAATCATTATATCAAAATCTTAGTATTTTTATTTCCGGCGGAGTCTTTTTCAATTTTAATTTTCCCACACTTCCTAAGCTTCGTTTTGCATGAAAGCAATATAAATGCTTAACAAAAAGAAAAATCTTATTATAATTATGTGAATTAAACTATAATCAATAAATAATATGGATGACTTGTTTTAATGAGTTAGCAGAATTTAGAACTTTTAATAATAAATATATTTAAATATAAAATACCGTAAACTCCCATGTTTAAAATTCAATGCTGGTTGTTGGAGTAAATCTTTCAGGAGAGATTTTTGAAGTAAATAACAGTTTTCTGGAGCTTTTTAAATTAGAAAAAAAAGAAATATATGGAAAACGTGTTGGCGATTTAATAAGGAATGCTGATATTGCAATGTATAATGCAAAAAGGCTGGGAGGAAACAACTATCAATTTTATTCAAATATTATGGAGGCATAGATGGAAAATTTCGTTTTTAAAAATGATACTAAAATTATTTTCGGAAAGGGTACTGAAAATAAAGTTGGAAATGAAATACTAAAATACGGCAAAAAGGTTCTTCTTCATTATGGCGGTGAAAATATAAAAAAATCCGGTCTTTATGAAAAAATCCTGAAATCTTTAAAAGAAAGCAGTATTTTGGTTTATGAATTAAGCGGTGTAAAACCAAATCCGTCAATAAGTCTCGCAAGAGAGGGCATAAAAATCTGCCGGGAAAATAAAATAGATTTTATATTGGCAGTAGGCGGCGGCAGTGTGATTGATTCTTCAAAAGCAATAGCAATGGGCGTAAATTATTCCGGTGATGTCTGGGATTTTTTTGAGGGCAAGATAAAACTTGAAAGTGCAATTCCCATAGGAGTAGTTCTTACCATTCCTGCGGCAGGGAGTGAATCAAGTGTCGTTACGGTTATGACTAATGAGGAAGGTTTGATAAAAAGGGGATTTCACAGCGAAATGCTGCTGCCAAGGTTTGCAATATTAAACCCTGAGCTGACATTTACTCTCCCTGTTTTTCAGGTTGCCTGTGGTTCTGCAGATATCCTGGCTCATACTTTTGAAAGATATTTTACGCAGACAAAGAATGTGGATTTAACAGACAGGCTTTGTGAGGGCTTGATGAAAACCGTTATTGAAAATTCAAAGATAGCCGTAAAAAAACCAGGTAATTATGATGCTATGGCAGAACTGATGTGGGCAAGCACAATAGCCCATAATGGAATTTTGGGTACCGGAAGAATTGAAGATTGGGCTTCACATAAACTTGGCCATGAGCTCAGTGCATTGTACGGAATTACTCATGGCGCTTCACTTGCAGTAATGTTTCCGGCATGGATGAAATATGTTTACAAACATAATATTGAAAGATTTGCACAGTTTGCAATCAGAGTCTTTAATATAGATGACAGTTTTAGTGACAATGAAAGGCTGGCTTTAAGAGGAATAAAAGAACTTATGAATTATTTCATTGAAATAGGGCTTCCTACTTCTCTTAAAGAGCTTAATGTTCCTTCTGATAAGTTTGAATTAATGGCAGAAAAAGCAGTGGTTAAAGGCCCGATAGGAAATTTTATAAAAATAAACAAAGAAGATGTTGTTAAAATTTATGAATTGGCGAAATAACAGTAAAACAGGAAGCAAAGTGTAAGAGGGAAAAAACATGAAAAATAAAAAATTGTTTCCTGCCTTAATTTCCCTGATCATTTGTTTATTCTTAATTGCAACTATAAGCACAGGATGCCTTTATGGATTAGGTAAAAATATTGGAGAACAGCTGGAATCTGAAATTACCACGACTTCGAGCCTGATTTCCGATGATGTTGCTGCAACTCAGGAAACTATCGAAACTACTGGAAGCATCAGCCAGGCAGATAATTCTATAACAGAAAATAACTCTACAACGGAGGACACATCAACAACAAAGTTGCCTTCGGCAACTTTTAATACGGATGACAATAACAGCCAGGATAATAATAATTTAAAAAACGAGATACAGATAAGTTTTGATATGGATTATATATTCAATGTTTCAGGAGAAGTTTCAGGTATTAGTTTTATCGTTATTATTCCGAAAGAATATAAGGACAGACAAAGGATAATTAATACACAATATTCAATTGAACCTAAAAGAATATTTGATGACGGACCTAACACTTATGCTGAGTTTGAAATCAGCAACCCTGCTTCAAATTTTGAAATCAATGTAATAGATGAAATTGTATTAAATCAGTATGATTTAAATACTGCTTTTAATTCCGGTAATAAAGATTTTGATATTGAGAATTTGGTCAGTTATAAAAATGCAGAAAAATATATAGAAAGCGATGATGAGGATATTAAAAAAATTGCCCGGACATTTGAGGGAGAAGATATATATTCGCTTGTTCAGGTAATATATAACTATGTTATGGATAATATGGAATGGGTAGGGTATGTACCGGAAGATGTTGGCGCAAAGGCGGCATTAATTGAGAAACAGGGAGATTGTACAAGTTATTCCGATTTGTTTATTGCACTTCTCAGAGCTTATGGAATTCCGGCCAGAATTGTTGAAGGTTATGTTATTAATGCAACTGATTTAAGTATCGGACATAATTGGGTTGAAGTATACTTTAATGATATCGGATGGGTTCCTTTTGATCCTACTTTTGATGACAATAACGGTTCCACTTCACTTTTTAACAATTTGAATAATATTTATGTATATTTCTCATCTAAGAGAAATGATTCGGCACTTAATGGCTTTCATTATTTTGTATATAACTGGTATGGTACTGGCAAAGTTGAAGTTTTAAAAAATATTTCCGTGAATTAATTTTTTAATTCATGAAGATTTATGTAGTTGACATTATATATTGTTTTTTAATGCTATTTTTGGTATAAGTTTTAATCATTCGATTAGTTCCTAATGGAGAGATGGCTGAGCGGTTGAAAGCGCACGATTGGAAATCGTGTAGGTGGTGATAAACTGCCTCGAGGGTTCGAACCCCTCTCTCTCCGCCAGAAACTTTAAAAATTAGAGAATTAC
>JAJFVM010000146.1 GCA_021371805.1 bacterium | reverse complement strand
TCACTTCTTTTTCAGATATTTTTCTGCCTATTATTTTTTCATTATTATCAAAAACATACTCGATATTAAAACCGAATTTTTTTAAAATCTGGTAATTGAGAATAGCTTTACCAAGATTACCTGCCCCGACAAGTATTAATTTTACATTTGCATCATGTCCAAGTATCTGATTAAAATTATTTATAAGGCCCTCAATATTAAAGCCCACGCCTCGCTTGCCCTTGATTCCCAGGTTAATCAGATCTCTTCTTACTTCAGCACTATTGATTTTTGTATTTTCACTTATATCACTGGAAGTAACCGTCCTTTTCCCAAAATCTTTGAGCTCAACAAGAAATCTGAGGTATTGGGAAATTCTTTGTATGACCCCTTCAGAAAAAATGAAATTTTTCATATCCTTACCTTAATGGAATATTAAATAAAACAAAAATTCAACCACTTAGTTTGTATCACTCTTGTAACAAAATTTCAAGTCAATATTTAAAGAGATTCTTTTATTCCGATTTATTCCTTAAATCATAAATCCCATCAAAATTTTTAAATTTTTTTCCACAACTGCCGCAACTTATTACTTCACCGGATATAATTAAACAATTTCCGCTACTTCCACAAGCTGGGCATACAAGTATTTCAGATATATCTAGGAAGTCCTCACTGCCATTATTTTTTACATAATCAATCGATTCTGTAAAAAGATTACTGCTTTTTTTTACCGACTTTACAAATATACTTGGACCTAACTTTAAAGAAGAAAAGAGGACTTGCGAAATGCTTTCCAATTTAGTTAAAATACAAGGTTTTAATTTCGTTTTTAGAAAAGAAATCCTAAAATTCGAAACACTTAGAAGTTTGATTAATTTCAATCCGCTGCTTTTTATATACCGAAGAATAATTTTAGGATGATAATCCCTTATTGTTTCCCCGATATATAAAGGCTCGGATGAAAACGGTGATTTTTTGGTTCTTCCAAGAAAAAACTTTAAAATATTTTTAAGATTTCTCTTATTGGCAAATTCCAGAATAAAACAACCGTCTTCCTTTAAAATTCTTTGCACTTCATTTATGAATCTTTCCGGTGAATTAAGATGATGCATTAACCTTACCGAAATTACCATATCAAGAACGTCATTTTTAATCGGTATGCGTTCTGCGTCAGCAGCAATAAAGTAAAGCGAATTGGGTTTTTTTGCGGATTTATTTTTAAAAAAGAAGTCATTTATGACTTCCCTTGCATTTTTAAGATTATTGACCGAATAGTCAAGCATAATTACTCTGTCAAAATCATTATATTCGTTGAAAAGTCTTCCAAACCCACAACCTATATCAGCAATCGTTCCTTTCTTCTCAAAATTTTTTAACAATTTCCTGATTGCTTTTCTTTCAGAAAAATCTTCATACCCTCTTTTATTATCTTGCCAAAATTTCCTGTAATCATAACTTTCATAATCAGATTTTCTCAATTCCAATGTAAACGTCCCCTTTAATATACAAAAAACAGGATAATGTTATATTAGTTATATAATAACCAAATATCAACAATTTAATCGGATTGATTTTCCAGGATACCCCCGCCATTCAAATCGATACTGCCATTGTTTGAAAAGCACGATGAAAATTCAAGACTTGGGGCCACAACATCCGCAACTATATTCATTATATTTATTTTTTTCCCGTCTTTCGTATCGAAACTTCTATGATTAAGTCTTCCGCTTATAATCACCCTGTCTCCTTTTTTCAAATAATTGGCACAATTTTCAGCCAATTTGTTCCAAGCCGTAACATTAAAAAAATCAACATTTTCATTTTCATTACCATCTTTGTCTCTCCATTTTTTATTCACTGCTACTCTAAGATCTGTAATTGCCAATCCTTCGTTTGTATATTTTATTTCCGGATCTCGTGAGAGATTACCAAGTAAAACAAATTGATTTAAACTATTCATATACTTCTCCTTTTTCTTTTTTTTCTGTTTAATTAGAAAACTCAAATTTATATCTTTTGCAAAATTCGAAATCCTCACCCCATGGATATAAAATTTTGACCTGTGCGCCGGATGTAATACTGCTTATATTCAGTATTCTGCCGGCAATAAGAGTATTTAAATTCTTTGTAACATTTACTTTTACTTCATCATATTCAAGAATGATTTCGATATCGTATGCTTGATATTTTTCATAATCAAAATACTTGTTATTCTCTGGCTTTTTATTATCAAAAAATAAAATATCCTGTGATACTGCAAGTGCTATTGTTTCTGCGATATTCTTCGTTCTTTCTCTTTCCACAAATATAAAAGCAAAGTCAAATATGAGAATTAAAAATAGACAAACAAAAATAAGACTGACAACAATCATTATATTTATTCCGCCATTTTCTTCTTTAGCTCTGATAGCCACACTCCATTCTCATAAGGCTTTCCGAGGAAAGAACAATATCTTTTTCTGTAAAATGCTTTAATGCATTTGCAAAACCCTCATAATTCACTTTTATAGTCACCTTAATATATTCCCCTAACTTCCTTTCATTTTCATTTTCAGGTAAGAACTCGACACTTGTAGTTCCAAACTCTACATTTATTTTATTTTTCTCAACCAAATCCGATGCTTTCTTATTTGAGTTGGTTGTCGCAATTATTCTTGCTGCTTCTCTGGCAGTCTGCTCAATGTTATTTTGTATATAAACGCAGCAACCAAGCTGGAAAAAAATATAAAAAACAATAATGATAAAAGGTAATAAAAGTATGAATTCAATAGTGGTCTGTCCTTTTTCAATATTACCTACTCTGAAATCTTTAATTTTGATAATGATTTCTTTTAATTCTTTTATTTTCATATTTCTCATTTTCATATTTTTAATTGAATTTTTCATGATTTGTTTTTTTACAGCTTGGTTGTAGAGTAAATATATTTTATCTTTAAACCATATCTGCTATCTTGGCAAAAGCCTTTGATATTAGATCCACTATCATTGGTTTTCCTACAGCAATCAAGATTGTGGATATTATTCCCGCAACTCCGGTAACCAATGCATATTCAAGTGTCGATTGACCTATTTGTGAAGACAATCGCTTCTTCAAAAAATTCATAATTTTAGTAATATAAATCACCTCCTTTCGATTTTGATAGACTAAGTTTTGACCTCCTTTCTTTCTATCGGTTGACAAACTAATTAAAAATAAAATCACCTCCGATTACATATATAAGCGGTCCACCAACTATCAACATAAATGCAGGAAGTACCAAAAAAATTAACGGAAAAAGCATCTTGGTGGATAACATTCTTGTTTGCTTATCTATGTTCTGCGATATTTCAAAGCGAGAAAAATCAGCCTTTTGCTTAATGATATCACTGATGGACGAGCCATAAATTTCAGCTTGCTGAAGCATAAACACAAATCTTTTGAAGGATTCGGAATTGTCTCTTTTAAGTAGTCTTCTATATGATTCCTCTTTACCAAAACCAAGCTCCAGATCCTTTAAAAAAGTCATAAATTCATCGGATATACGGCTTTTGTATTCCTCTGTAACTATCTTTATCGAATTATAAATACTTTGACCCGAGAGAGTTGCGACATAAATAAGATCTGCCACATAGGCAAGTTCTTTATCATTTTTTTGTTTTAATTTGTTAATAAAAATGTTTATAAAAAAATCTGGAATGAAAAAACTTAAGATGAAACTCAAAGGGAAAACAAAGAAAGATTTGGGGAAATCCTTTAAAACTATGGCAGCCAGCAAAGAAAACGAAATAGCTGTTATTGATTTAAATCCAAGAACAGACTGAAAATTTAACCCAGTATATGTTGTGCTTATAAGTGAGATATTTTTTTTAACCTTCTTAAGATAAGAAGAAGGCATTAATCTAACAGTTGCATTTCCAATAATCAAGATAAATCTTGCAAGTAAATTATTTTTACTTGTCAAAAAATTAAAAGAGAAAAAAGAGAACTTTTTATTACATAAATCATATGATGATTTTCTTTTTTGCGATATGTTTTTATATATATAATAAAAAATCAGCATCAGATAAAAGAAATATATTAATATTATTATGGATAAAATTTTCATAAATAATCTTCCCTAACTATTTTTTTTATTGCCAAGTATCCCGCCAATTCCAACAATGTTGCTATCATTAAAGCCGTAATTCCCAATCCCGTCGTCATGAACTTTTCAACGGCAGAATTAAATGTAAAATACATAAGAATCAGTCCCGAGGCAGGGAAAAAGACTATTATATTGCCTGATAATTTGCTTTGCGCTGTTCTGGTTTTAATTTTTGTTCTGATTTGAATATTATCCTGAACTGTATTTAATATATTGTTGGCTATGAATAAAAAATTACCACCGACTTTATTATTTATCTTTATCGCATTCGTCAAAAGTCTCAACTCTTTGTTATTTGCTCTTTGCGAGAAATTATCCAAAGCTTTCTCAAATGGAACATTGAATTCGATTTCATTGACAAAACTCTTTAAATGGACGGATAAAGGTTTTTTAAACCATGATATGGAAATCTTAAAAATCTGATTGATACTTTTACCCGATTTTAAAAGAATTATCATATTAGAAATAAACTCGGCAAGTTGTACTTCAAAATATTCATCCCTTTTTTCTTTAATTCTTTGAAGAATCTCAAAAATTACAATAATTATTACGGTAGAAAAAAATATCGAAATGAAAATATTTTTGAAAAAAAGAAAAAGGAAAATTAATAGGATGAGAAACAAGCATGAGAAAGAAAAAATTTTTCTTTTAAAGATCAGTTCAATCAATGAAAAGAATTTATCCGTATTATCATCGACATTATTATATGTTTTCTGAAAACCGAACAAACTTATTTGCCTTTTTATAACAATCAATCTAGTCATCTTGAAAAAACTCATTATCAAACAAAAGACAACTAAAACAGTTAGCAAAAAAATAATAATATTTTTTTTAAATAAAAATGTCATAGTCTTTATAAAAATAAATAAATTGTATTAAAATTTAATATACAAATCTAAAAAATTTTATTGTAGATTTTCAGGCAAATATCCCGTAAAAACAAAACAATCGTTTATTCTTGCTTTCGATGTGTGGTACTTTTTCTTATCAAACATAAATATATCTTTTATATCTAAATCAAAAATATTTTCTTTGTCCTTCCTTAAACCATCAATGGCACTTATTTTCGATACTATCCTTTCGCCACCGGCAAGTCTTTCCAAAAATATAATTATCTCAACAGATGAGAGAATAATATTTCTTGCGGTTTGGAAGCTTATATTGGGACCAGCCATGATTAACATTGTCTCAAGTCTGGATATAAGATCATAACTGGAATTTGCGTGAACAGTGGTCATCGAGCCCTTATGTCCGGTATTCATTGCTTGCAGTACATCGATTATTTCACAACCTCTTACTTCTCCTACTATTATTCTATCTGGCCTCATCCTTAATGAATTTTTTACAAGATCTCTTATGGTTATCTCCCCTTTACCTTCTATATTGGGTGGTTTACTTTCCAGTTTAACAACATTTTGTATTTTTAAGTCCAATTCAATTGTGTCTTCTATGGTTATTATTCTTTCATCAGACGGAATAAAGCTTGATAACATATTCAACATTGTTGTTTTACCCGTCGATGTTGCACCTGTCAGTATTATATTTACTTTCTTTTCAACCAAGGCCTTTATAAAATTTGCCATTTCCCTATTCAAAGTACCATTACAAACTAATATATCTATATCTTTTATATTCTTGCTAAATTTTCTAATTGTTACAGATATATCATTTATATTTACCGGACTTGAAACAGCGTTTATTCTTGACCCATCTTTGGTTCTTGCATCAACCATAGGACAACTTTCATCAAGCCTTAACCCCAAAGGATTAAGAATTTTATCCACAAGATTCTTGACTTCAAGATTGTTTCTGAAAGTAATCTCTGATTTAAACAATTTTCCTTCTATTTCGTAATATATCGAATCGTGATTATTTATCATTATTTCCGTTATATCCTCGTTATTCATCAGTGGAGTAATCGGACCGAGACCGAAACTGCTTTCATATATTTTTGAAACCAATTTTTTCAATACTTTT
>JAJFVM010000111.1 GCA_021371805.1 bacterium | reverse complement strand
CGGAGACATAATAACATTTACTGCCGGTGACTATAAGTTTGTGTATAAACTTATTTCTGAAAAAGAAATAAGATGGGCTCCAAACGGTGAAGAAATTACCGGTACTGATCTGAATTGGTCTCTTTTAAAAAAATAATTTATCTGGCTAAAAGAACCAGATGATGAATATCTAAAAATGAGTGGATTTAAAAAAGAGGAATTTAATTCTCATTTTAAAAATATAGATTCCGGTGAAAAAGAAGGATTGAAATGTATATATACCCTTGTAAGTAATCATGATGATTGGGATCATTATGAAACCCTGCAATGGTGGTCATCAGATGATTATATAAGTGCTAATCCTGATGATCCGGATAATTCTGAATTATTGAATAAAATAGATAATGCAAAAATGGAATATCTGTTATATGGTAGAGATACTATTGGTTGGGCAATATATGTTTTTAAGAGATATTAAATGCCTATTTGGCATACCCTAATTTATGAAATTTCGAATCATTTTTTAAAAGAAATAGTTAAATTACGAATTTGATATAATAATTAAGGTTTTTAATATTTAATATTTAGATATTGACAATTAAATAATATGCACATAAAAAAAATTACTCAAGAACATAATTGTACATGTGGAAAAAATTGTATCAACTGCGATGCGGAAAAACTATCTGTAAGTTGCGGCTGCAATATGGAATCAAAACAGTTCGAGTATTCGATGGGAAAGAAATTAACTCATGAGCATCATATGAAGGGAGAGCATGATGCCCATAATATTTCAAAAATGAGCCATCAGGATCATGAAGCGGCTATGATAAATCCACAAATGGCAAAACAAATGGAAAAAGATATGGCTAGAAGATTCTGGATTTCTCTAATTTTTACAATTCCAATTCTCTTGTATTCACCTATGGCTGTAAACATTTTTAAACTGAAGCTTCCAAGTTTGATACCGGTAAACTGGCTTTTGCTTATTCTCACAACCCCAGTTGTGTTTTGGACTGGTTCTGTTTTTATTGTTGGAGCATATTATTCTCTAAAAAATAGAAAACTAAACATGTCAGTTCTTATTTCAACAGGAGTAATGGCAGCTTATATATTTAGTGTTATTATTACCATTTTTATAGGCGGAGAGACCTTCTTTGAAGCGGCCGCAATGCTTATTACTTTTGTGCTGTTTGGCCATTGGATGGAGATGAAATCACGTCGCGGAACATCTGATGCCCTTAGAGCATTATTTGATTTGGTCCCTCCTCAGGCAACTGTTATAAAAGAAGGCAGGGAAGTAATAATCCCAACAAATAAATTAAATATAGGTGATATCGTCCTTGTAAAACCTGGAGACAAAATCGCTATAGATGGAGAAATTATAGAGGGAGAAACGACAATAGATGAATCTATGGTAACAGGAGAATCAGTTCCGGTTAATAAAAATATTGCCGATCATGTTATTGGAGGGTCAATAAATATAACAGGTTCGGTGCAGTTTAAAGTGACCCAGATAGGGAGTGATACGGCTTTAGCCCAAATAATAAAATTAGTTGAGCAAGCACAAAATTCAAAAGCTCCGGGGCAAAGGATTGCTGATAGGGCTGCTGCTTATTTAGTTATTCTTGCAATTGGAGCAGGACTTCTTACATTTTTAGGATGGTATTTGTTAGGAGAAAAAGGAGTGCTCATATCTCTTACTTTTGCAATATCTGCAGTGGTAATTGCCTGTCCGGATGCCCTTGGGCTTGCTACACCAACAGCAGTTGCAGTAGGCACAGGAATTGGAGCCAGAAATAATATTTTAATAAAAGATGCAACTACTTTGGAGCAGACTTCTAAAATCCAATCAATTGTTCTCGATAAAACGGGAACTATAACTGAAGGCAAGCCTGTCGTAAAAGATGTAATTGCCCTTGAAGGAATTTCGGTAAGGGACTTACTGTACTTTTCAGGCTCAGCACAAAAACTATCCAGACATCCTTTCAGTGAAGCTATCGTTGATGAGTTAAAAAAGCAAAACATAGCTCTTTCCGAAGATATAAAAAACTTTGAAGCTGTGTCGGGCCATGGAGTAAAAGCTAAAATTGATGGTAAACAGGTTTTAGTGGGAACTTCAAGGTTTTTAAATAACGAAGAGATTGATTTATCCAGTGTAAAAGATATATCGGAAACACTGCTTAAAGAAGGCAAAACTGTAAGCATAGTATCATTGGATGGTAAGGCAATAGGAGCTTTATCTGCTTCTGATGAAGTAAAGAAAACTGCAAAAACTGCAATTGAAGGTTTAAAAAAATTAGGAATTGAAACAGCTATGATTACTGGCGATCATAAAATAATAGCAGAAAGCGTAGCTAAAGAAGTTGGTATTGACAGAGTTTTTGCCGAAGTATTGCCATCCGATAAATCAAATTATATTAAAAAACTTCAGGGTGAAGGAAAGTTTGTGGCAATGGTGGGAGATGGCATAAATGATGCCCCCGCATTAGCACAAGCCAATATAGGAATAGCAATTGGAGCAGGCACCGATGTTGCAATAGAAACGGCAGATATAGTTCTGATGAAATCAGATCCCTCCGATATACTTAAAGCAATAAAGCTATCAAAAGCAACTGTAAGGAAAATGAAAGAAAATCTTTTCTGGGCTGCAATTTATAATGTTCTTGCAATACCTGTAGCCGCAGGAGTGTTTTATAACTCATTTGGATTAGTGCTTAGACCGGAAATTTCAGCTCTTCTTATGTCTGTTTCTTCAATTATAGTAGCTACTAATGCGGTACTTCTAAAAAGGGTTGAGCCAAGGCTAAAAGAAGTTTAGTTATGAAACAATATATATTAAAAGCTAGTGGCGAAAAAGAATTATTTAGTAGCGATAAAATCTATGACAGCTTGTTAAAAGCTGGCGCATCACCTGAATTAGCCAGTAAAACAACAGAAGAAATTAAAACAAAGTTAAAAGGTAAAATAAATTCTGATAAAGTTTATAACTTTGTCTTGGAAAAGTTAACTAATACAGAACCACAGGCTGCCCTAAAATATTCATTAAAAAAAGCAATAATGAAATTAGGTCCTACAGGTTATCTGTTTGAAAAATATACTGCCAAAATCTTACAAGAATATGGTTATACAACTGAAGTAGGCCGCATAGTTAATGGGTATTGCGTCAGTCACGAAATTGATGTAATTGCAATACAGAATAACCAGCACTTTATGGTCGAATGCAAATATCATAACCAACCCGGGACTCGTTCTGATATAAAAACAGCATTATATATCTATGCCAGGTTTTTGGATGTAGAAAGAGCTTGGAAGCAAAATAAAGGTCACGAAAGCATGTTTCATCAAGCCTGGCTTGTTACTAATACAAAATGTACATCTGAGGCAATTAAATATGGTAGCTGCATGAATATGAGAATCATTGCTTGGCAATATCCGAAAGAGGCTAGTTTAGAATACCTTATAGAAAATAAGAAGCTTTATCCTATTACCATACTCCCCTCTCTTGGAACTAATAGCATTGAAAAGTTAGGTGCTAAAGGAATATTGTTAGCTAAAGAATTGCTAAAGTATTCAATGGATGAACTGAGTAAAATTTTATCTACTTCATTAATCATTTCGCAGAAAATATCTGAAGAGGTAAATTTGCTTTTTAGAAAGTAAATAAGCTCAAGCTTTTAAAAAAATGCTTTCCCTTTATGCCCGCATACTTGGAAATCCTCTTGGGGCTCTGAAGTAAACGCATGAAGGATAAAAATGAATTCACTTGAGGTGAAAAATGACACAACATGCCACCGGCATATTGAAACTCTTCGTTAAAAGTTTAACTTAAGATTTTGCAGTACTGGCGCGCCTGGAGGGATTCGAACCCCCAACCTGTGGATTCGTAGTCCAATGCTCTATCCAATTAAGCTACAGGCGCATA
>JAJFVM010000107.1 GCA_021371805.1 bacterium | reverse complement strand
TTTATTTAAATCAGGCACCGGCGAAAAAACTGCATCAAATCTAAATATAGATTTTTTAGGAGATGTTCCTCTGGAACCAGAGATAGTTTCTTTAAGTGATAAGGGACAGGTTTTTGTAAAAGATAACAATTCGATCGCTGCTGAAAAATTTGGAGAAATTGTCAGTAAAATAGAAAAAATATAAAAAATATTATAAAAAAAGTTATTAAGTAACTGAAAATATGTTATTACCAATATATGGTATTTAAACAATTATAAATATACCGGTATATCTTAATTTACTATTGACATATGAACCATAGTTCTTTATTATAGTATTGAACTATGGTTCATATTATTTAGAGTTAATTATTTATGAAAGATGGAATGAATAATGCCAGGAAGAGATGGAACAGGACCTTTAGGACAGGGACCGTTTACTGGAGGCGGAAGAGGTTTTTGTGTAACGCCTCTAAATAATAGCACAAGAATCTTATATGGAGCTGATGGTTTGCAAAATTATCCGGTAAATATTCCTTATTCAAGTTCGCAGGTCAATAATAGCTTTATAAATCCTTTATATCCATACTATCCTTATCAATCTATAGGATATACAGGAAGATCAGTAAGTTATTTCAGAATAAGAGGAGGTAAAGGTATGAGAGGAAGAAGTAGAAAGTTTTAGGTTCTAAAGATAATAAAAATTATTGAGAAGGAGGTAATTAATATGCCAAGAGGAGATGGAACGGGACCGGCAGGAATGGGTCCTATGACTGGAAGAGCTGCAGGTTATTGTGCAGGATATTCAGTTCCAGGTTTTGCAAATCCTATCGGAGGAAGGTATTCTGGGATAGGTAGAGGCACCTTTGTAGGCCGGGGTGGGCGGTAGAGGATACAGAAACTGGTACCAAGCCACCGGGCTTCCAGGATGGCAGAGATATAATATGGGAATGCCTGCCTGGGGAGAAGTAAATGCCCCACCAGTTAATCCTTATGCCAATCCATATATGGGTCCAGCTGTAACACCCGACCAGGAGAAGGAAATGCTTAAAGAGCAGGCAGAATTTCTAAGCCAGCAATTAAGTGATATCCAGATAAGATTAAGTGGACTGGAAAAACAAAAAGAAGAAAAGCCAGAAGATAAGAAGTAGCTTCAGATAGTAAAGATATGACTTATAGCCAGGGTAGGCTCACTATAACATATTTGAATTTACCTTGGCCGTAAGTCAAAGCAAAAAATATATTCTAAGCAATATTATTAAAATAAAACTAGCTGTAGAAAATAAGAATATAAAAATAAAAATATGTATTTTATTAAAATTTATAGTAATATAATGTGTATATGCACACAATAAATTGTTTAATATTTTGAAAGGAAATTAGTATGAAAATAGCAATTCCAACAGATAACGGCTGTGCCTCTCCTCATTTTGGAAGAAGCCCCCAGTTTACCATAGTTGATATAGAAAATAATAAAGAAGTTAAAAGAGAATTAATTGATAATCCTGGACATGAACCTGGATTTATCCCGGAGTTTTTAAGTAAAAAAGGAGTTCAATGCATAATTTCTTCCGGAATGGGAAACAGGGCACAAGAATTATTCAAAATCAATAATATAGAAGTAATGCTTGGTGTTGAAGGTAAAATTGATGATATAGTCAAGTGCTTTATTTCCGGTGAACTGGTAAGCGGTGAAAGCACATGCAGGCCTGAATCAGGAAAAGGATATGGCATTGATAAATCAGAGTGTGATCATAAATAAAATAACAAAGTATCAAATTTAAAAAAGGGGGAAGTATTATGCCCGATAAAAGTAGTTTTGCAGGCTCCGGATCAGGTTCTGGCGGAGGAAGAGGCGGACAAGGCAGCGGAAGTCGAGGCAGAGGTCGTTTAGGAGGACAGGGAGCAGGAATAGGTGGGTTTTGTGTTTGTCCGGGTTGTGGTGCTAAGGTAGAACATCAACCAGGTATTCCATGCACAGAGGTAAAATGTCCAAAGTGTGGTTTGCCAATGATCAGGGGCAATTAAACTAAAATTTGTTTTTTAAATAGAATAGAATATTTTCGGAGGCATAAATGAAAGTTTGTATATCATCTACTGGAACAACACTGGATTCAAATGTAGATCCGAGATTTGGAAGATGTGCTTTTTTTATCATTTATAATACTGATTCAGATACTTTTGAGTATTATGAAAATGAAAGCAGGAATACCATGGGTGGTGCTGGAATTCAGGCTGCACAGAAAGCACTTGAAAATAAAGTTGATGCAGTCATAAGCGGCAGTATTGGTCCCAATGCTTTTAAGGTTTTTCAATCTTCACAAATAAAAATTTATACAGGAGTATCCGGAAGCATAAGAAGTGCAATTGCACAGTTAAAAAATAATGAATTAACTCAGACTGCTGCACCTAATGTTCAATCTCATTATGGAATGGGAAGATAATTAGTGAAATCAGGAGGTATTTTGTGATAATTTCTGTAGCAAGCGGCAAAGGTGGCACAGGTAAAACTACTGTAGCGGTTGCACTGGCAAAATCGATTAGTTATTGCCAGTTCATAGATTATGATGTCGAAGCACCAAACGCAGATTTGTTTTTGAAGCCTGATATAAAACATATTAATAACATAACAATAAAGCAGCCATATTTTTTAACTGGTTTGGGGAAATCTTTTAAGGCCTGCTCGGATTTCTGTCATTATAATGCAGTTGCAGCCATTGATAATAAAGTAATATTTTTCAGTGAGTTATGCCATGGCTGTGGTGGATGCATACTGGTAGGTCCTGAAGGTTCAGTCAGGGAAAGAGATATTAAAATAGGAGAAATCAGAAAAGGTTTTTGTCCTCCCGGAATAAACTTCTTGATGGGTGATCTTCAACCAGGCAGTATGAGAACTACGGCAATTCAAAATGAGCTTGAAAAAAATATTGACCATGACAATCATGTAATTATCGATTGCCCTCCTGGTAATTCATGCAGTATGGTTATGGCTGTCAGGAGCAGTGACTTTTGCATACTTGTTACTGAACCAACTCCGTTTGGCTTAAATGATTTAATTATCTCAATAGATGTGTTAAAGAATTTAAAAATTCCTTTCGGTGTTATTGTAAATAGGTTTGGAATAGGCAATGATGAGGTTTTTAAGTACTGCAGAAGTAATAATATCAAAATTTTGCTCAAAATTCCTAATGATATAGAAATCGCAAAATATTACTCTCAGGGCTTATCTTTAATAGATTTTGATTCTTTATGGAAGAATAAATTTGTTTGCATTATTGATGAAATAGAGAAAGAAGTATCGGTGAAATGAAGCAGGTTACGATAATAAGCGGCAAAGGCGGTACAGGTAAAACTACTCTGGCATCAAGTTTTATAAAGTTGGCGGCTAAACAGATAGCAGTCGATTGTGATGTGGATGCCGCAAATTTATATATATTACTGAATCCTTCTAGAAAGAAAACTGAAAAATTTATCGGTGGAGCAAAAGCGGAAGTTACAGGCACCTGTATTAAGTGTGGTAAATGTGAGGAACTTTGCAGGTTTGAGGCAATTTCTGACTCGCAGGATAATATTAAAATAGATAAACTAAAGTGCGAGAGCTGCGGTGTATGTGAATATGTTTGCCCGACTAATGCAATCAAGCTAAAGCCTGAAGAACAGGGTGAGTTTTATGTTTCAGATACTGAAATCTGTCCCTTTGTGCATGCAAGGCTTGATCCCGGGGCTGAAAATTCCGGGCTCCTTGTAACAAGAGTTAGAAATATTGCAGAAGATCTTGCATATGCCAATAATAAAGATCTTATAATAATTGATGGTGCTCCAGGCATCGGCTGTTCTGTCATTGCTTCTCTAAACGGTGTGGATTATACAATTATTGTTACAGAACCGACATTATCAGGAATAAGCGACTTTAAAAAAATATTTGAAGTAACTAAATTCTTTAATATAAAATCATTTGTCTGCATCAATAAATTCGATATAAATCTAAAAAATACAGGGGATATAGAAAAATTTTGTTCTGAAAACAATGTGGAAGTACTCGGTAAAATTCCCTATGATGAAAAAGTGCCTGAAAACTTATCCTATAAAAAAATTATTATTGATGACCAGTCAAGTAAGGCGGGCGGTGAGATAATTAAAATATGGGATAAACTTAAAAGTTATTTATATAGTTGAAATATAGTTGAAATGATATATAAAATTTAATATTCAGGTGATGTGAACCCCATCCCTTGGACACATTGTATACTAAAAATAGTTAACCTTTAATTTATAAAAGCTTGCCATTATTTTGAAGATAACACTATAATTAAAAATTAAAAACATTAAAAATGTCAGAATTTAGAAAAAATCCCCTTAAAAATGAATGGGTTATTTTTTCCGAAGAAAGGTCTAAAAGACCTAAAAAAGAAAAAGTAACGGAATGCAGATTCTGTGAAGGAATGGAAATATATACTCCTCCGGAAATTTTCAGCATAAGCTCCAAAAACAGAGAGCCTGATACACCAGGATGGATAATAAGAGTTGTTCCGAATAAATTTCCGGTGCTTTCTCCAGGAGATAATAATTTTATTAAAAACGAAATTTTTTATGAAAATCTTGACGGATATGGCATACATGAAGTGGTAATAAATTCAAACAGGCATGTGAAATTTATAAGTCAGCTAGAAGAAGCGGAAATAAAATTAATATTAGATGTTTTTATTGAAAGAATTTCTGAAATAAAGAAAAATAAAAAAATTAAATATATATCCATATTTCTTAATCAGGGAGAAAAAGCAGGTGCTACAATTGAACACTCTCATTCCCAGATAATAGCCCTTCCTTTGTTGCCTGAATTAGTAAAAAAAGAAAGCAACTTTTTAAAAAAATACTATAGGGATAAAAAAACCTGTTATATTTGTGATTTGATTAATGTTGAAGTAAAAGATAAGGTAAGGATAATTTATAAAGATGATTTTTTTCTGATTACTCCGTTATTTTACTCCGGGTATTTTTTTGAAGTTGATTTTATACCGGTAAGACACATGGGTAATTTTGAAGATATCAACTCAATGGAAAAAGAAGTTCTGGCAAAATATATAAAGAAAATCTCAAATTTTTTTCTTGAAAAATTTGGAGGCAATATGAATATGTTTATAAAAACCCAACCGATCTGCAAAAATAACAAAGATTATTATCACTGGACTTTAAAAATTCTTCCGAGAATTAATAATTTTGGGGGATTTGAACTCTCAACACAAATGAATATAAATACTTTGTTTCCTGAAAAGACAGCCGGAGTTATAAAAGAATATTTAAACAGATTATAAAATCTTAATTTTTAATAAGTTTTTCAAACAGAATATATTGAATATAATAGTGCAATTTTAGAAACTAAAATAAATTAATGATATTTTTACCTTGATTTTCAAGTGCAAGAAAAATTGCAAGATAATCTCTTACATGCCTTGTAATTAAAAAATTGTTTCTTACAAATTCTTTAGCATGTCTCCCCATGTCTCTGGATTTTCTTGGTCTATTTAATAGATATCTTATTCTGTAAGCAGCTCCCTCATTGGAGTGTATCAGAAAACCATTGTAGTCATTAAAAATCTGAATAGTTATGCCACCTGCTGCTCCTCCTATAACTGGTTTTTCCTTCCACATACCTTCAGTTACTACAAGGCCGAATCCTTCTTTTGATGAATTCTGAATAATAACATCTGCTGTTCTTTGGAGCGCATTTATTTCTAAATTGCTGTTTTGGGGAAGTATAAGAAGTTTAATGTCCTTATCGTGACCTGCCTCCCTTTTTACTTCTTTAAATACTTTCATGCCTTCCGGGTCGTCAGTAGCTCCGCCTCCAGCTAGAATAAGCTGACAGTCAAGCTCATTTTTAACCAGTTTGTATGCCTTGACAACCCCAATAGGATTCTTAAATCTATCAAATCTTGAGATTTGCAGTATTAAAGGTTTATTTTTATTAACCCCAAGTTTTTTAATTATTGTTTCTACTTCTTTAGCAGATAAATCCCTGTTCTTATCACTTAAAGGATCTATTGATGGAGCGACCAGAAATTGCGGATGCGGTAGAGTTCTTGAAAATTTTGCTAAAGAAAAAATACTCGCATCATAAGGTGTTAAGTGACATTTTAAAAATTTCCATAAATTCAAATTAGGTTTTGATAAATCAATATGGCATCTCCATATCCATTTGTTTTTTTTAGAATTATTATAATTACTGATTATCGGAAGCGGCTGAGGATCATGAACCACAATAAAGTCAGCATTTAAATCAAGATTTTTAGAATTTTCATTGTTTATTTTTAAATAATAATTATATTCTTCGTCAGAAAAATTGAAATTTTGTCCTTGAAGCGCGTTATGCATTTTTTTTGTGATATTAAAAAATTTATCATCCCCGTTTATTATTTCCCATTTGCAATTTATACCAAGTTCATTTAATAAAGGCACAAGCCTGTGTAGAATTTCAGCCACCCCGCCGCCTTCTTTTGTGGAATTTAGCATAATTACTTTTTTATTTTTTAGTTTTTTTGCAAGATATTTTAAGTTTTCTATGTAATTCTTGCCGACAATATCGCTGTAATCATCCAGTGTTATCATTTTAAACTAAGTCCTGATTCTCTAAATTATTTTCTTCATAATAAGACAGTATTTTTAAAAGTCTATGCCTTATTTCACTTATGCTATAAAAATAAAAGTCTATATCCTGAATCTTTTTTATTACTTTTTCTTCATATGAATTTTCCTTAAGCCACAAAGTAAAATCATCACTCATCTTGTTTTTATTTCTTCTTCTTGCTTCAAAAAAATGATAGTAAATTGAATTTGCGCTGACTTTTAAAATGCCTTCTTTGAATTGATTTAAATTTGAAGCAGAAATTCTTGAATTAAAAATCAATGAGATTGAACTGCAAAAATAAAATTCAAAACCAGGTCTTGCCCATGGAACAGTAGGTAAATCCCACAGATGCCCTTCCACTATATTCGCTATTTCATTTTTTACAGAACCTACTTCATGAAAATCATAGGGATCAAAATTTGCAAGTTTTTCAGCTAAAGCAAAATCTCCTAATGAGTCTGCAGCCCAATTTGCGAAGTCATTGGGATATACCGGATATCTCAAATGATGCTTGATAGGTGACTGAAATAGATGATAATAGATAACATTATCTTCTGATTCTTCCAGTATATTCAGAAATTCTTTCAGATTCGACGCTTTCTGACCGGTCGGGCTGATGATTAAATTATAGTCATAAAATTTAAAAATTGATTTATTATTCATAATCAATGTAATTTGATTGCTTTTGATTAGTATATTAACTTTTTTAGATTTAAAAGTAAAATTGACTTCATATGGTTTTAATCTAAATTGATTTGTTGTAGTATATAAAATGTTTTCTTCATGAAATTAAATTGAAAACCTAAATTTTATCTATTATTGCCATGAATAAATACTTAAAAGATA
This sequence comes from bacterium, assembly GCA_021371805.1. Classification (GTDB taxonomy): domain Bacteria; phylum Actinomycetota; class Humimicrobiia; order Humimicrobiales; family Humimicrobiaceae; genus JAMDDL01. The sequence goes on along the minus strand of JAJFVM010000107.1, from coordinate 2,525 downwards.
AAAGGTTATTAATTGTTTCCAACAGAGTTCCTTATACAGTTAACAAGATTGAAAATAAGATTGTTTATAAAAAAACTGTTGGAGGTCTGGTTACTGCTCTTGATCCTTTAATGAAAAGAATGGGGGGTTTATGGATTGGATGGAGCGGAATAGAAGGATCAAATAAAGGAATTGGTGATAGAATTAAAATTGGAGAGGATGGAAGTTCAGAAGGATATGAACTTAAGCTTGTAAAACTTAACGAAAATGAAATCAAGGATTATTATGGAGGATTTTCCAACAGGACAATATGGCCTTTGTTCCACGGGTTCCTTTTCCAGAGTTATTTTGATTATGATTACTGGAAAGCATACCAAAGAATTAATAAAAAATTTGCACATGAAATAAATTCTGTTATTGATGCAAACGACATAATCTGGGTGCATGACTACCATCTTATGCTTGTTCCTGAAATAGCAAGATGCAACGATAAAAAAGTAAAAATAATTTTCTTTTTACATATACCATTCCCGAATTATGAAATTTTAAACGCTCTGCCTTGGAGCAAAGAAATAGTAAAAGGGTTGTTGGGATGCGATATTATAGGATTTCAGACCAGAAAGGATGCAATAAATTTTTTAGCAGCCTGCAAGGAAATCTTAAAACTAAATCCTGATTTTAATGAATTTAGGGTCAATTATAACGATAGGAATATTTATGTGAAAGAATTTCCGATAAGTATAGATTATGAAAGTTTTAATAAAATTGGCGAAAAGAAAGAAACTATTAAATTCATAAAAGATATTAGATCCTACTCAAAAAATATCCGTTTTATTCTGGGTGTTGAAAGACTTGATTATACAAAGGGATTAAAGGAAAAATTCAGGGCAATAGAAAGATTTTTTGATAAATATCCTGATTACAGAAAAAAAGTTGTATTCATCCAGATTGCTGTTCCAACCAGAGCAAAAATTCAGGAATATGCAAGATATAAAAAAGAAATCGATGAAATGGTCGGAAGAATTAACGGAAAATTTGCTGATGGAATATGGTCCCCCATAAGTTATATCTATAAATCGTTGAGCCAGGAAAAACTTGTTTCTTACTATAAATTATCGGACATATGTATGGTTACTCCCTTAAAAGACGGCATGAATTTGATAGCCAAGGAATATGTAGCCTCAAGATCGGAGGCCGACAGTGTTCTTGTATTAAGTAAGTTTGCTGGTGTTGCCGATGAATTTAAAAATTATGTCGTACTTGTAAATCCTTATGATATTGAAGGCGTTGCTGACAGCATAAAAACTGCTCTGGAGATGGAGCTCGAACAAAAAACTTCAAGATTTAATAGTTTAAAAGAAATAGTAAGAAAAAAAGATGTCTTCTATTGGATGGAAAGCATTTTTCATTCATTTGCTGATATAGTTAAAAAAGAAGGATAGTTTTAAATAAAGATTTTTATTTACCAATATTTTTTTTAAATAAATATGAAGCTTGTCTGCGGGAATGCCTTAAATTATATTGATAGCCTTATAGAATATCTCGACTTGTTTGATAAAATATTTATTTTTTCAGATTTCGACGGCACACTCGTAAGGTTTAAAAAAAATCCTTGTGAAGTAAGGCTGTCTAAAAAAGCTTTTTATGCTCTGGAAAAGATTTCCAAAAACTCAAAAATAATAACTGCTATTGTTTCAGGCAGAAAAATAAGCGAGCTTGAGTTTTTTCTTGGAAATAACCTTTTAAAAAATCTTAACCTTTTTGGCTGCCATGGCTCCGAAATCAAATTTAAGAATATGGATATAGAAATAGCTGCAGAAGCATTAGAATCAAATAAAAGCATAAAATCAATTCAAGATATTATTGAAAAAAAATTTATAAATACCTCAGGCATTATATTTGAAAAAAAAGAAAATTCCTTTGCAGTTAATTACAGAAATATCCTGAATTCAGAAAAAAAGAAAATAGAAGATTTAAAAGATGCCTTTCTTGAATTCGAAAAAAAATATCCTGTAAGATTTCTTGATTTAAAAAAGGTATTTGAAATTGTTCCGCACAACATTAATAAAAGTTTTGCAATAAAAGCAACAGTTAAAAAATATTGCAAAACATTAAAAGAAAATAGTTACGTTATTTTGTGTATTGGAGACGACATAACCGATGAAAACTTATTTATGGGAAATGTAAATGGTATAAATATAAAAGTTGGAGTTGCCAGTCTTAGCAACACAAACGCAAATTTTTTTTTAAATAATATAAATGAAGTAATCATGTTTCTAAATAAAATTTCTTATATTAATTGATGGTATATAGTTGAGGCAGCCAAAGATAATGTAGATAGTTTGAATCTACCTAAAAAAGATTAAGAATATACCGATAAGAAGACAGCCGCTCATTTTACCTAATGACGAACCAAGTAATGTTCGAGTTGAATCAATTCCCCTAATATGCAGCCATTCTGATATGCTTCCTTCAAAAAGTCCAGCTATGCTGTCGGATATTGCATTACCAACAACTGCGCCTGTTAATGCTCCAACCGCACCAAA
>JAJFVM010000082.1 GCA_021371805.1 bacterium | reverse complement strand
TGCCATTATCAATATTTTTTTTATCATATTCAGTACCTTTTATTCTTTTTTTGATCGAATCATTTTCAAGGACCGATCTTATCCTTCTGTCATACTCTGAGACAGTTTTTTCCCATGAAAATTTTTTTGAAAATTCCAGACAATATGAACTCATTTTGCTTTTCAAATCATTATTAATTGAAAGCTCGATTATCTTATTTAAAAATTCTTCTTTTGAATTTACCAGAAACCCCGTTTTGCCATTTTCCGTTATCTCAGGATGTGCGCACAGGTTATAACAAATAGATGGTTTTCCGAAACTCTGAGCTTCAATTATAGGCAAATCAAATCCCTCCCATTTTGTGCATGTTGTATAGATGTCGCATGATGAATAAATAAGAGGCATTAACTCCCACGATGCATTTGCAACGGCAAGTATTCCTTCATTTTTTATGGAAATCTCATCATTCTGAGATCCAAATCCGACCATTAAAAGTTTTATTTTACTATTTTGCTTTTTAGCTTCATGAAACAGGCTTATTAATTCCTGTGTACCCTTGTATGGCTGATTAACAGGGTTAAGTCTGCCGACGTATAATAAAAGAAAGTCGTTATCTTCAACGCCGAGTTTATGCCTGAAATCAATTATTTGACGGTTGGTGATTTCCTTATCTGAGCAGTAATGGTCTGCTCCCAAATGAATATAACCGGCTTTCTTCCTTAAATAAGGAGGCAGTTTGCTGTTAAGATAATCCGAAATGCTGATAATCCATGACGATTTCCTGAAATAAAGAAAATTTTGCGTAAAATCCATATATTTATAGAAAAGTTTTCTTTTTAAAGTCATTCCTTCAGTGGAAATAACTCCATAATTTATGGAAATTACAGGTTTATTTAAATAAGGGGCAAGAGAATAAAAGGGAAAGGAATTAATGATGAATATATCCGCTCCCTGATTATTTAGAATAAGTTCAAATTTTTTTACCCTTGATTCTAAATTGAATACACCGGTGTTTGTTATTTGCGGAAGTTTTTTTAATTTATAAGGTCTTTGTTTTTTAAATATATCGTCAAAATTATTGCAGTAAATTTCACAGTCATAACCTGACTCCGATAAACCGGTTGCGACCTTATCAATAACCAGGTCGACTCCATGGCCTAAGATCATTCTGTCAGTAATAAAAACAGCACTTATTTTATGCATGTATCCGATATTTTTAACAGTTTTTATTATTTTTCATTTTAACATTAATTATTGTTTAAAATAAATTGTTTGTTATAATTTAAATAAGTTTGAATCTAAAAACAATATTAAATAATTTGTTAAGTATTTTATCATTTTTTCCATTAAGAACTTCTTAATTTTATGAGAGATTTTTTTTTATATCCTGAAATTACAATTTCAATTGCCAACCTTGATGGCGAAGATTATTTAAATGATTGCCTGCAAAGCATCGAAAAGCTTGATTACCCGCAGGATAAGATTGAGATTATAGTTGTTGACAATGGCTCAAAAGATAATTCAGTCAGATTCATCGAGAATAATTTCCCAAAAGTAAAATTAATTAAGAATAATAACAACCTGGGTTTTGCAAAAGCAAACAATCAGGCAGCGGAAATCGCTGCAGGTGAATATATCGCATTCTTAAACAATGATACCAAAGTTGACGGCAGATGGCTTGTTGAGCTTTTAACGCCGATATACGGTTCTTCCAAGGCAGTGTGCTCAGGATCGAAAGTTCTGTCGTTTGACGGCAGGAATATCGATTTTGCAGGCGGAATGATTAATTTTGAAGGTAAAGGTTTTCAGATTGACTACAACATTCCTGTTGAGAAAGATATTCACAATCTGGAAAGATATCTGCCGTTTGTTAACGGCGGGGCAATGTTAATAAAGACAGATGTCTTTCTTAAAGCCGGCGGATTTGACGAAGATTTTTTTGCATATTATGAAGATGTTGACCTGGGGTGGAGATTATGGGTGCTTGGATATAAGGTTGTTTTTGCTCCGAAATCTATTGTTTACCATATGCACCATGGTACTTCAAAAAATTTCAGCGATGACAAACTCAGGTTCCTAAAGGAAAGAAATTCGCTTATTTCAATATTCAAAAATTATGATGAAAACAATCTTGCAAGCATTATGTCTTCAACACTTGCAAGTGTATTCGGAAGGATTTTTATTGATTTCAAGTTTGATTACGAAAAATATTATAATTTTGACTTAAACAATGAAAAAAGCCGCCGGTTATCAGAGAAACTTGAAGAAGAGATAGCTGATTTAAGAATAGATTCCCAGCCTTTAAGCTCGCTTATGGCCGTAAAAGATTTCCTTGACAATATTTCAAAACACAAGCAGAAAAGAGACAAAATACAGGAAGAAAGAAAAAGGGATGACAAGGCGGTCTTTAATTATTTTAAGGGCCAATTCCTTTCGGTATCGGATGATAAAGATTATCAGCAGCACCAGATTGAACTTTTAAAAACACTTGGCATATATGAAATATTTACCAAAAAATTAAGAAGAACACTGCTTATAATTTCTGATGAGATTGTGGCACCTGAAATGGCAGGGCCTGCAATCAGAGTATGGAATTTTGCAAAGATTTTATCAAAATACATGAATGTCATTCTTGCTATTCCCAATGAATCGGATTTTCCTCAAATGGAATTCGAGATTGTAAGATACACAGACGACCTGTCCATAGTAAATTTATCAGCAAGATCAGATATATTATTATTCGGAGGGGCAATATTCAGTAAATTCAAGAGTCTTAAAAATATAAATAAATATTTAATTCTTGATATTTATGACCCATACAACCTTGCCACTCTTGAAGAATACAAGGATAAACCTATAGATGAGCAAATTGCAATGAACAAGTTTTTAGTTGAAGTCTTAAATGAACAACTATACTATGGAGATTATTTCATATGTGCTTCTGAAAGGCAGCGTGATTACTGGCTTGGTATGCTTTCTGCATTAAATCGTATAAATCCTGTTACATACTATGCAGATGCAACGTTCAGGAAAATGATAGATGTTGTACCTTTCGGTCTTCCCGAAAGCAAGCCGGTGCATGCAAAGAATGTTTTAAAAGGGGTAGTCAAAGGCATAGAAGAAAATGATTTCGTAGTTTTATGGGGAGGCGGGATTTATAACTGGTTTGATACAATTTCGCTTATAAAAGCAATGAAAATAATATGGGAAAAGAAAAAAAACATAAAACTATTTTTTATGGGTGTAAAACATCCGGATCCGATGGTAAAAGAGCTGACTTTGGTAAATGAAACCGTAAGTATGGCAAAAAGCCTGGATGTTTTTGAAAATAATGTATTTTTTAATTTTGGATGGGTTAAATATGATGAAAGACAAAATTATCTGACAGAAGCAGATGCCGGCATAACAATTCATCCCGTGCATATTGAAACAAGATTCTCATTCAGGACAAGGGCACTTGATTATATGTGGGCAGGGCTTCCGATGATTTCAACTGAAGGTGATTTTTTCAGTGATCTTATCGATGAAAAAACACTTGGCATAGTTGTAAAAGAAAAAGATCCGGCCGGTATCGCAAATGCAATAATAAAACTTGCGGAAGATAAGGATTTTTATATCAAATGCGTCAATAACATTTCGGAGATTACCAAAAACTATACATGGGACAAAGTATGTGCTCCGATCTTAAAATATTGTATGGATCCTGCAAAGAGTTCCAAAAAAAACACTGCTGAAAATAATAATGAAAACAACGGTAATACAAGCGGCAGACAAAAACAAAAGGGAAATATTTTCAGCAAATTCTTTTCTCACCTTGTAAAAAGCGGCCCTAAAAAAACTTTTCAATATGTCAAAAACTATTTTAGCGACAGATAGTTTCCGGAATAATGGATAATATTAAGTCAAAGAGCAAAAGAAATTTAATTTTAAAAATTATTAATATTGCAGTGGTTGTCGGGTTTGGAATCTTTCTTGTAGTATTTCTTTTAAAGGACATTAATCTTACTGATATCAAGAATGCTATTGTGAATTGCTATAAGCCTTCTCTGATATCTGCTTTCATGATTGTTCTTATAAGTGATATATTCAGGGCTTATAGAAAACAGCTTCTTGTCGGTACAGACAAGATAAGATTTTTTGACATGTATCTTGTCGCCTTAATCAGAAACGCTTTTACCATGGTTCTTCCTGCAAGGACCGGAGAAATATCTTATATTTACGTTTTAACAAGAAAATTTAAATTTCCGGTTGAAATAGGGATTTCAACTCTTGCCATTGTAATGGTTTTTGATCTCGCCATTGTTTTTTCTCTTATTGTCATAGCAATTATAATTGTATGGATTACGGTAGGATTCGGAAGTCTGTCAATATCTTCGTGGCCTGTTATCTTGATTGCAGGTATCCTTCTGATAATTTCTCTTTTGCTGCTGTTTTATCTTTCAGCAATAATAAGATTTTTTTTAAACCTTATAAATAAACTGATGCTAAAAACAAGAATCGGAAGAAACAGGATAATGCAGTATATATTCAGGAAACTTCAGGACATAAATACAAGCATTGAAATAATTAAACAGAGGAAGATATACGGTAAGGTATATATATATTCCATTATCTGCAGGGTTCTTAAATTTGCAGCGTATTACATGGCTATACATGCTATTCTGAAACCGATGGGGTATGGGTTCTCGAGCCTTAATTTTTGGATAATATTTCTTGCCACAGTTGTTGCGGAGATTTCTGCAGTACTTCCGACGCATGCACTTGCAGGCTTTGGAACTTATGAAGGGGCTTTTGCTCTGGCGTTCGTATCATTGGGATTTCCGGTAAGTTTGTCAAAAATAGTTGGTTTCAGCTATCATATAATAATGCTTTCTTTCTCGGTAATACTGGGGGTGATTTCAATGGTAATAATCAGCATGCCTTTTTACAAAATTAAAAATAAAAATCCTCAGGTATAAATTTATAATTTTATCACTGCAATATCCGTATGATAAAAACCGTATGATAAAATAATTATTTTTTCTGCTTTATATTTCTATCTTAAATTTAATATACGGAGTATTGTTTATATTTTTTTATAAGGAGCAGTGTATAGATTGAAATCCTATAGCGAATTGGAACTTGCAAGTGCCGCAGCTCTTTTTTTATCGATGTAGGGTCTCGATGCATATATGATACCGCCGACTATGCCTGGAATTAATATCATGATCAATATTGCTATGGAAACAATTGTGGCTATATCTTTCTGGCCTCCAAGAGCTCCGACCAGAACCACGAA
>JAJFVM010000077.1 GCA_021371805.1 bacterium | reverse complement strand
CCTTACAGAATAGGTGAAACAATACACGATAATCATCCAAAAGTTATTATCAGTTATTTAAAAAGTAATTTTTTTGCAGTAAAAAAAGTATTAAGTGTCTCAAATTTAAGAACCGGATTTTTAAAAAGAAAATTAAAAATTAAAAATTTATTAATGCTGGAAAATATTGCCCAGATATGTTTTTCTTCGTTTAAGTTGGGGCCAAGCATATTTATTAAATCTTATGCCCAAAAAATTAATAATAAGAACAAAGGATATGCTTCATCAAAACCGGCTGAAAAATTTGAAGACTTGCTGCTATGCCCTAAATGCAGGAATGCAAAATCAGATATGAACATTTCAGGTAATTCAATCATATGCACTTGTTGCGGTGCTGAATTTAAAATAAACGACGGTATTTATGACCTGAGAATTTCATAGTAATTTTTAACTGCCGGATTTTATAAGGATTCATGACCACAAAGTCCATGAGAATTTGCAGCTTAAGAGTTTTACAAACAATCAAAGCTTAATAAGCAAATAAATCGTCAAATTATCCTGCAAATTATTTTAAAGTGCTGTGCAGCACCGGCTCCGGCAGAAAACCTGAAGTTTATTTGCAGCTAATTTAAAAGAACCATAAAAATTTTGTTTTTATTGTAAAAATAATTGTCTTTAGTTACAATCATGATACAAACTAATTTTATTTAATTTGAATTTTTTAATTAATTATTTATTAAAATAATTTAGCAAATTCAGTAATGAAAATATTAACAGGAAAAATATGGCAGACTTAATCTACTCAGAAGGCATAATACAAAGATTATCACAGTATCTGAGGTATATCATAAGTTTAAAAGATACGGGTAAAAGAACCGTTACCTCAAAAAATATCAGCGAAAACACCAAAATAAACAGTGCCGAAATAAGGAGAGACTTAATTTATTTCGGAATCAAAGGCAAGAGAGGGGTAGGTTTTGATATAGACGATCTTATTGCTTCGTTTAATAAGATTTTGGGTCATGAAAAAAATGTAAGAATAGTCCTGGTGGGTGCCGGTAATCTGGGGAGAGCTATTTTAAATTACAAAATGCTTAATAAATTCGGATTTCACATAGAATATGTCTTTGATAATAATAAAGACATTATAGGAGAAAAAATATCCGGTAAAGAAGTAACAGATGTTTCCAATTTGAAAAGCATTATCAAAGATAAAGCATTAAAAGTTGCAATTCTTGCAGTAAATACCGATGCGGCTCAAAGTGTCACCAACCTGCTTGTTGAATCCGGAATAAAAGTTATCATTAACTATACATCTGTACCGGTAAAAGTCCCGCAGCGTGTAAGTATTCAGACCGCAGATCCGATTGAAATATTGCTGCATACCCTATATTATTTGTCCAGAACCGGTCAGGCTTATTGATATTTAGTCAACGAATTCCAATATATTGACTAAATAATAATTTTAATCCGGTATTTAATTTTTTTAAAATATAGTCTAAAATCAATGTTTTGTTTTTTAAAAATTATTATTTGAATTTATCATCTTTTACCAGAAGTGTTTTTAACTTATGAATAAAACCAGAGGCTGTTTTATTGCTTTTATAATACTTATATTAGTTGCAGTAATTTTTATTTTATTTTTTATTCAGGAAACACCAAAAACAGATATAACTGGTACAAATACTGTTGTATCTGAGCAGGACAGCTCCTCGGAAGCCGGCAACAGCACAACTTCGTTAAACTTAACGATTGATAATATACATAAAGACAACTCGGCTGATTATTTATTTCTGGGAATTGATGAAAGGGAAAACCAGGATAAGTTTAATGGTCGTACCGATGCCATCATTGTTTATCATATGGGCTCAAACGGTATTGATGCTCTTATTTCTATCCCAAGAGATACGAAAGTTGAACTTGAAAACCACGGAACCGGTAAAATTAATGCTGCTTATGAATATGGCGGAGCAGATATGATCAGCGAGGAGATTTTTAAGCTTACCGGCATTGGCATAGACAAAGTGATGATTGTAAATTTTGCCGGTTTTAAAGAAATTATCGATGCCTTAGGCGGAGTGTCGATTACAATTACCGAACCTTTGCATGATTCAAAATCCGGTTCTGATTTTGATCCCGGGACTTATAATTTTAACGGGGAACAGGCATTGGCTTTTGCCAGAAATCGCGCAACTTCAAAGGGTGATTTTGACAGAATGGATAGACAGAAGTATTTGCTTTCCGAAATATTCAAGCAGAAGGCCAACTTATCGATCGTCCCGAAAATATCATCAATTATAAAAATATTAAGGGAAGAGACAAGATCTAACTTTTCGACAATGGATTATTTAAAAATAGGACTAAGGCTTTTAAAAAATAAAAACAGCATTAAGCTTCTGACTTTACCGGGGAAAACTAAAACAATAGATAAAATCAGCTATGTTATTGTAAACGATCAGGAAGCCAAAGCTTACCTTAATGAAAATTTAAATAAAAAATAGTAAATTAATAAATAGACAATAAACATTAAAATTAGTAAGCTAAATCTTGTATAATATATAACTGAAGAGAATATAGATATCCGTAAATAGTTTCAAAGAGATATTTTAAGAGGTAAAAGTGACATCAAATTTTGAATTAAGCATTGCAAATTTATCTTTTTTTTCAGACACCGGCAGTTTCCTTTTGCAAACTTCATCAAAAAATTCAGTATTAAATGATTTCATTAAGAATACAATACCTAAAAATGATAAAAACTGGTTAAACGATCTTAAAAGCTGGGAAATCAGCAACATATGGATCCTGAAAATTGCAGATTTATGTATTGATGCTTATGATCAGGTATTTTTTGACCGTGGTGATGAAATTTTATTGGATTTAAAAGATGATAAATCATTTAAAAAATTCAAACATCTTGTAGAAGAAAACAATTTATAATTTATTTATTATAAATTGGAAGATAATGCTATTTTAAAAATATTTTTGTTAAGTTTTTTAATTAAGCTGTTATGAAAGGATGTAAATGATACCTAGATATACCCTTAAAGGAATGGGGAAAATTTGGGAAGATGAAAACAAATATGCCAAATGGCTTGAAATAGAAAAAGCCGTAGCTTTATCTCAAGCAGAACTTGGAATTATACCGGAAGATGCCGCTAAAGATATTAACGATAAAGCGAATTTCAATATAAGCGAGATACTAAAGATAGAAGAAAAAACCAATCATGACGTAATTGCTTTTTTAACCAATGTGGGTTCATATATCGGAGAATCTTCAAAATATCTGCATTACGGACTTACCTCTTCAGATATTGGTGATACGGCATTGTCTCTTCAGATTGTAGACGCAATTAAAATTATTGAAATCAAGATAAATAAGCTGATACAAATCCTTAAAGAGCAGGCGTTTAATTATAAAAATGTAGTAATGGTCGGAAGAACTCATGGGATACATGCTGAACCGACAACGTTCGGTATAAAGTTTGCGGTATGGGCATTTGAAATGAAAAGAAATCTCCAAAGACTTAACAGTGCCAGAGAAGTAATAAGTTTTGGTAAGATATCCGGAGCGGTTGGGACTTATGCAAATACACCTCCTGAAGTTGAAGAATTGGTTTGTAAAAAACTCGGTTTAAAGAATTCTCAGGCTTCCACTCAAATTTTACAAAGAGACAGACATGCGGAAGTCATAAGCGTACTTGCAATATGTGCCGGAACTCTTGAAAAAATTGCACTGGAAGTCAGAAATCTTCAAAGGACTGATGTAAAGGAAGTTGAAGAGCCATTTACCAAAGGACAGAAGGGTTCTTCAGCAATGCCTCATAAAAAAAATCCTGTAATCTGTGAGAGAATCTGCGGGCTGGCAAGAGTTTTAAGGGGAAATGCCACTGTGGCTTTTGAAGATATGGCATTATGGCATGAAAGAGATATTTCACACTCTTCAGCAGAAAGAATTATATTTCCGGATAGTTTTATAATTCTGGATTATCTTCTTGAAAAAACCATGTTCGTTGTCGGCAATATAAAAGTAATGCCTGAAAACATGAAAAGAAATCTTATGAAATACGGCGGTATCATTTTCTCCCAGAGAGTTTTACTTGAACTGATAAGCAAAGGCATGCTCAGGGAAGAGGCATATACCCTTGTCCAGAATGCGGCGCTGAGTGCATGGGAAGAAGAGGGGAGTTTTAAAGAAAATCTGTTTAAAGAACCGAAAATTAAAGGATTGCTTGCAGGTGATGAAATCGAAAAACTGTTTGATGTGAATTATCATCTGAAATATGTCGATACTATAATAGACAGGCTGAAAGCGATATAAATCTGAAATATTAAAAATTTTTTAATATAGGTATTAATATATTCGATTTTTATTTGAAGTATTTACAGGAGTTTATAAATATATCAGAAGGAAAACTAATTTTATGCTTAAAGTAAATGTATATGTGACTTTAAAGAAAGAAATTCTGGATGCCCAGGGGCTTGTAATCAAAAAGGCAATCAAGCAGATTGGTTATGAAAATGTCGGAGAGGTAAGGTTCGGAAAGTTCATCCAGATTGAAATTGATGACAATGGCAAAAATGAAGAGGAAATAAAAAAAGAAATAGACTATTTGAGCGATAAACTTTTAGCCAATCCCAATATTGAAAATTATAAGTACGAAATAGTGAGGAATTGATGCCTTCTAGAAAAAAACCGTATTTCGGAATTTTAGTTTTTCCCGGGACAAATTGTGAGATGGATTGCTATCATGCTGTGAAGAATCTTCTTAAAGTTGACTGCAAATATATATGGCATAAGGAAACCAAGGATGATGATATCAATGCTATTATTATCCCGGGCGGTTTTTCTTACGGGGATTATTTGAGAAGCGGCGCAGTAGCAAAATTTTCGCCTGTTATGTCTTTTGTCAGGGATTTTGCCCAAAGAGGCGGTCTGGTTATAGGAATTTGCAATGGTTTTCAAATTTTACTGGAAGAAAATATTCTTCCGGGAGCAATGCTTAGAAATAATACATTAAAATTTATCTGTAAATATGTGAGTTTAAAAGTTGAAGACATAAATAATCCCTTTACTTCAGGTTACAAGGCCGGCGAAATAATAAAAATGCCCATAAGGCATAATGAAGGTAACTATTATATTGACAGCATCGGACTTGCACGTCTTAAGGAAAATAATCAGATATTGTTAAGATATGGTGATGCCGATGGTAACATAAACAGTGATAACAATCCTAATGGTTCCATTGAAAATATCGCAGGTATCTGTAATGAGAAAAGAAATGTTTTTGGTTTGATGCCCCATCCTGAAGCTTGCTGTGAAAAAATACTTGGTTCTGATGACGGTTTAAAAATATTCAGGTCAATGATCGGCAGTATCCTGTAAAATTAATTGCGGAAATTAAGAATGGATTGAAAACCTGCAGGATTTTCTTGATTTTTTATTTTAATTTTATATTTTTTTTTAATTATTTATTTTTTTACACATTTATTAATGATTGGCACTTATCAGCATTTTTATTTTTTAAATATAAGGCGGATTTAATGTCGGAAGCAGAAAAAGAGTACAGGAAATTAGGTTTAAAGGATAATGAGTTTTTAAAAATAATAGAATATTTGGGTAGAAAACCAAACTATCTTGAACTGAGTATATATTCTGTTATGTGGTCTGAACACTGCAGTTATAAAAGTTCAAGAGCTCTTCTTAAAAATTTCAAGGCAACAGGTAAATATGTACTCCAGGGTCCTGGGGAAAATGCCGGCGTGCTTGATATAGGGGACAATCAGGCGATAGTATTTAAGATGGAATCCCACAATCATCCTTCTGCAGTCGAACCATACCAGGGAGCTGCAACAGGAATAGGCGGAATAATAAGGGATATTTTTGCAATGGGGGCACGGCCTATATGCAGCTTGAATTCATTAAGATTCGGAAAACTTTATAATGACGAACATCAGAGATACTTATTTGAAATGGTGGTTAAAGGTATTGGTGATTATGGCAATTGCATGGGAATTCCAACAGTTGGCGGCGAAGTTTATTTTGACGATACGTATAAAGGCAACTGCCTTGTTAATGCAATGAGTGTGGGTATTGCGCAAAAGGATAAGCTTATAAAGTCAAAAGCATTTGGAACCGGAAATTTTCTTGTGCTGATTGGCTCAAGTACGGGAAGAGACGGGATCCACGGAGCAACTTTTGCATCGGATGAACTTAATGAAGAATCCGAGGAAAGAAGGCCTTCTGTTCAGGTCGGCGACCCTTTTATGGAAAAGGTGGTGCTTGAGGTCTGTCTTGAGCTGATTGATAAAAAAATGATATTGGGTCTGCAGGATATGGGAGCCGCGGGCATAACAAGCTCTTCTGTCGAGATGGCAAGTAAAGGTGATGTGGGTGTTGATATTGATGTTGCAGCCGTTCCTTTAAGAGAAGCAAGCATGGTTCCATATGAAATTATGATTTCCGAATCACAGGAAAGAATGCTTGCTCTTGTTGATCCTTCAAAGCTTTCCGAAGTAAAAGCTGTCTGCGATAAATGGAATATCAACTGCGAAAGGATAGGAACCGTTACAGATAACGGACTTTACAGAATTTTTAAAGGCCGGGAATTACTGGGAGAAATTCCTGTTAAAACCCTGACCGATGAAGCTCCGGTTTATCATCATAAATATGAAAAGCCAAAATATATCGACGGTACAATATCATTTTCGCTTGCTGAAAATGACTATGCCGGTTTGTTGAAAAAATATTCTCATAATGAAATTTTTAAAAAAATGATATCATCTCCTAATATCTGCAGCAAAAAATGGGTCTGGGAACAGTATGATCATATGGTTCAAACCAATACGGCTCTTTTACCGGGACATGACAGTGCAGTAATAAGAATTAAAAATACAAGTAAAGCCATTGCCTTTTCATGTGATGGAAATGGAAGGTACTGCTATCTGGATCCTTACAAAGGAGCGATAATTGCCGTAGCCGAAACGGCAAGAAATCTGGCTTGCAGCGGGGCAGTATCAATGGGTCTGACAGACTGTCTTAATTACGGAACACCTGAAAAGCCCGGAATTTTCTGGCAGTTTAAAAATTCGATTGACGGTATAATAAAAGCTTGTGAAGAGCTCGAAATTCCTGTTATCAGTGGTAATGTAAGTTTTTATAATGAAAGCTTTGGAAAGGCTATTTATCCCACACCCATAATTGGAACTGCTGGGCTAATAGCAGATGTTAAGAATCTGGTCGGAATGGATTTCAAAGATAATGGGGATAAAATAATTCTTATCGGTAATAATGATAAAAACAACGATCCGGAAAATGACGGAATCGGAGGTTCGGAGTTCCTTGAATTATTTTTTGGTAAAGTTGCCGGAAAATGCCCGGATATAAGTCTTGATTATGAAAAAAAACTTGATAATCTTTGTATTGATTTAATAAGTGACGGGCTTATAAAATCGGCTCATGATGTTTCTGTCGGCGGTATTTCGGTTACAATTGCAGAATGCTGCCTTTCCGGTAAAAAAGGAGCCAGGGTAAATATTAAGGCGGAAACAGTGGACTTGCTTAAATATTTATATAACGAAAATCAATCAAGAATTGTTGTTTCGGCAAGCCAGTCAAACCTGAAACTGATCGGAGACAGATGCAGCAAGGTCAACATACAATTTCAAGAGATTGGTGTAATAGGCGGGGAAAGCTTAATTATAAACGAAGAAATTGATGTTGATGTAAATGAAATTATAGGACTTTATAACAGCTCTATTGAAAAAATAATGTCTAAGTAAATGATAACTTAGCGGAGAGATATATTGTTTTAAAAGCTTAATTTATAGATTTTTATTTGCTATATAATGATATTATTGAAATTGCTTTTTATTTAGTAAGAAATTTTGATTTATTATAATTATTTTAATTTTTTTTAAATATACGGTTTTATTTATGAGCATAAAAGAAGAGTATAAGAAAAATTTAACCAAGGGAAAGAAATTTTTAAAAACTGGTGGAAATTCAAATAATTTTAATTTAGATGAAATTCATGAAGAATGTGGAATATTTGGCATATATGCATCCGGTAAAAATGTAGCGGAAATAATTTTTTATGGTCTGCAGGCTCTTCAGCATAGAGGCCAGGAAAGCGCCGGCATAGCCGTTTCTGATGGCAGAAATATTTTAATTTACAAAGATCTCGGGCTTGTTTCAAGCGTATTTAATGAGCAGAATCTCGCTCCGCTGCAAGGCCACATCGGAATAGGTCATTCGAGATATTCCACAAAAGGGAAAAATGTCTGGAGAAACAGCCAGCCTTTATTCAGGACTTTTAAGGGACAAAGCTTTGCGATTGCACATAATGGCAATCTTATAAATACGGAATCGCTAAGAAGAACCCAGATAAAAAATGGTGCAAGATTTGAAACTTCAACCGATACTGAAATTATAGCGTCACTAATTGAAACATCGGAAAAAGAAAATATTGAAGATGCAATAAGGGATGCAATTTCGGTAATCAAAGGCTCTTTCTCTCTTCTTATTTTAACCTGTGACAAATTAATGGCAATAAGGGATCCAAACGGGTTCAGGCCTATGGTATTGGGCACAAGGGGAGGCAATTATATAATTGCCTCAGAAACATGTGCACTGGACATAATAGATGCAAAGTTCATAAGAGAAGTCGATCCCGGTGAATTCTTAATCATTGATGAAAACGGACTTCGTTCGCAAATGCTGCTGCCGGTTAAAAGAAGATCAATGTGCGTGTTTGAACTCATATATTTTGCAAGACCTGACAGTTATATTTATAACAAGAACATGTATGAAGTCAGACATAAAATGGGCGAGGAGCTTGCAAAGGAAGCACCTGCAGATGCTGACCTGGTTATCTCCGTTCCCGATTCGGGTACTCCTGCAGCTGTGGGGTATTCTGCAGCTTCGAAAATTCCTTATGCCGAAGGTTTTATTAAAAACAGGTATGTAGGCAGGACTTTTATTCAGCCAAGCCAGGATATAAGGGAAATTGGTGTCAGGCTTAAATTAAACCCTCTTAAGGATATGATAAAGGGTAAAAGAATAGTTGTGGTTGATGATTCGATAGTCAGAGGCAATACTTCTAAACAGATAGTTAGAATGCTGTATAATGCAGGTGTAAAAGAAATCCATATGAGGATCAGCTCGCCGCCACTTGTACATCCCTGTTTTTACGGTATAGATATGGCGACCCAGACGGAATTTATTGCAAATCACAGGACTGTTGAAGATATCAGAAAATATTTAGGGGTGGACAGCCTTGCATATCTAAGCATTGATGGATTGGTAAGAGCAATCGGAGAGCCGAAAGCTGATTTTTGTTTTGCATGTTTTAACGGCGATTATCCTGTTGATATATCTGAAATAATTAAGTATGACAAGTTTTCCATTGATAATGATGACAGGATGGAAAAGCTGCCAACAAACATAAAAACAAGATAAAAACAATAATATTTTTTAAAAAAAATGTCATTTGAAAATAATAAAAGTTCAAAACTTTCATATAAAGATGCAGGAGTAAATATTGACAAAGCAACTGAAGCAATAAATTTATTTAAAAACAAGGTTTTTTCTACTTTTAATAAAAATGTGTTAAACGATCTTGTTTCATATGCAGGACTGTTTCAACTGGATATAAAAGACTATAAAAATCCTGTTCTTGTTTCATCGACCGATGGCGTGGGCACTAAAGTATTGCTGGCAAAACAAATGGGCGATTTTTCAACTATCGGCCAGGATCTTGTTGCGATGTGTGTAAACGATATTCTTTGCTGTGGAGCCAAACCGCTGTTTTTCCTTGATTATCTGGCTTGCGGCAGACTTGAACCTGAAAAAATAAAAATTATTGTGGAGTCGGTTGCACAGGGATGCAGCATTGCCGGTACAGCGCTCATAGGCGGTGAAACTGCAGAAATGCCGGGAATCTATAGTGAAGATGACATCGATCTGGCAGGATTTGCAGTGGGTATGGTTGATAGAGGAAAAATAATAACAAAGAATTTGGTAAAAGATGGAGATATTGTCTGTGCTCTTTCATCATCAGGTCCTCACAGCAATGGCTATTCTCTCATCAGAAAAATAATATCTGAGGGGAATTTGGATTTGAACAAAGATTATAATATAGCTGGGGGAGGCTTGACTCTCGGTGAGGTTCTTTTGAAACCTACGAAAATATATGTGAAAATCCTGGAAAAACTTATTGGTTCAGGTAAAGTAAAAGGTCTTGCCCATATAACGGGGGGCGGTTTTTATGAAAATATCAACCGCATAATTCCTGAAAACTGCAATGTTCAGATAAATAAAAAAACATGGAAAGTTCCTGAAATATTTAAATTTTTACAGGATCAGGCTGATATAGATGAAAAAGAAATGTATAGGGTTTTTAATATGGGAATAGGAATGGCAATAATATTGGATAAAAATGACATTGAATCTGCAAGAAGCATTATAAGTAATAATAGGGAAGAATTACTGGAAATAGGTGTTGTTACCGGCGGAAAAGGAATTGTTGAGATCACTTAGAAGTAAAGTTATTTATAAAAAAGTGATTCGAAAATAAAATGAACAGTGCGCCAAATCAAAAGAGAAAAAGGATAGCAGTATTTGCCTCAGGAAATGGCTCAAATTTCCAGGCAATAAGCGATTATTGTATGGAAAATGATATAAACGGTGATATTGTTTTTGTTCTGGCAAACAATCCTAGTGCTTATGTGCTGGAGAGGGCAAAGAAGGCCAACATTAAATCAGTATGCGTTGATTCTAAAAGGAATATTTCAAGGCAGGAATTTGACAGAGAGATTTTAAGAATTACAAAAAGTGAGAATGTTGATTTGATTTGTCTTGCAGGCTATATGCTTCTTCTTGACTGTGAATTCTTTAATGAATTTCAAAATAAAATAATAAATGTACATCCGTCACTTCTTCCGTCATTTAAGGGAATGCATGGCATAAAGGACGCCTTTGACTATGGGGTTAGGGTGACAGGGGTTACGGTTCATTTTGTGGATTATGAACTGGATAATGGTCCTATAATTATGCAGGAATCAGTTAAGATTTCCGAAGGAGAAACAGTCGAAGAACTGGAAACTGAAATACATAAAGTTGAACATAAGATTTATCCTCTTGCTGTTGAATATTTTTGCAGGGATGAACTGAGGATAGTCGGCAGAAAAGTAAGCATTTTAGAAAGGAGATAAGTTGGCAGTAAAAATTGAAAGGGCATTAATAAGTGTTTCCGATAAAAAAGGAATTATTGAATTTGCAAAAGGGCTGGAGAACTTTGGTGTTGAAATCGTCTCGACAGGAGGAACATATAAGGCACTTAAAGAAGCAGGTGTTAAAGTAATAAAAATTGATGAACTGACAGGTTTTCCCGAAATGCTTGACGGAAGAGTTAAAACCCTCCATCCTTTTGTTCACGGAGGAATTCTGGCAAACAGAGAAATCCCGTCACATATGCAGCAAATAAAAGATGCCGGGATAAAAAAGATAGATATGGTAGTTGTAAATCTT
Organism: bacterium; assembly: GCA_021371805.1. GTDB lineage: Bacteria > Actinomycetota > Humimicrobiia > Humimicrobiales > Humimicrobiaceae > JAMDDL01. The sequence goes on along the minus strand of JAJFVM010000077.1, from coordinate 4,914 downwards.
TATCCGTTCAAGGAAACAATATCAAAGCCTGACGTAAAGATGGAAGAAGCCATTGAAAATATCGATATCGGCGGCCCCACAATGATAAGAAGTGCGGCAAAGAATTCGGGAGGCGTTGGTGTCGTAGTTGACCCAGGTGATTATGAAATAATCTTGAAGGAAATGAAGGAAAACGGCGGAAAGCTGAGTAAAAATACAATGTTCTCTTTAAGTATAAAAGCATTTAAACATACCTGTGAATATGACAGTGTGATATTTAATTATTTTATAAATAAGGTACCTCAGTACGGAAGCGATAGGATAAAAATAGATAATTTTCTTAATGTCGATAATACAAACTCATCAAAATCAGGCAAAGATTTAAATATAAATAATTTTAAAGACGGTGAAGGTAATTTTAGTGAGGATTTAAATCTGGTTTTGTCGAAAAAACAAAATTTAAGATATGGCGAAAACCCGCATCAAAAAGCCTCTTATTATAAATTTTTAAATGCTCCGGATGATAGTTTCGTAATGGCGCAGAAACTGCAGGGCAAAGAGCTTTCCTATAATAACATTATTGACGGAAGCGCGGCATTCAATATTGTAAAAGAATTTGAAAAGCCTTGTGTAGTAGTTACCAAACATAATAATCCATGCGGATCAGCAATAGGAAAAGATGTTTTGGAAGCATACCGTAAAGCCTATGATGCTGACCCTCTTTCCGCATACGGAAGTGTTATTGCATGTAATTATATCTGGACAGAAGCAGCAGCAAAATTCATGATGGATAAATATGTCGAAGTTTTAATTGCGCCGGATTTTGAGGATGGTGCTTTAAAACTTATGGCAGAAAAACAAAATCTTAGATTATTAAAGGTAAAATTTGATTTAAAATCGTATCTTACAAAAATTAAAAATACTGATTTTAAATTAACTTATCCTGACATTAAAAGTGTTGACGGCGGACTGATTATTCAGGATTTTGACAGCGGAATCGATGACATAAAGGAAATGAAGGTTGTAACCAAAACAAGTCCTACAGAAAAAGAATGGAAAGACCTGTTATTTGGCTGGCAGATAGTAAAAGGTGTCAAATCCAATGCTATACTTCTGGTAAAAGATGAAGTTTCCACCGGAGTAGGAGCTGGCCAGATGAGCAGAGTGGACTCCACTATGATAGCAATAGAAAAATCCGGCGGTAAATCCAAGGGTTCCGTAATTGCATCGGATGCTTTTTTCCCATTTCCCGATGCTATTGAAGTTGCAGCAAAAAATGGTATAACAGCTATAATCCAGCCGGGCGGTTCAATCAGGGATGAGGAAGTAATCGAAGCCTGCAACAGATTTAAAATTTCGATGGTATTTACAGGAAAAAGACATTTCAAACATTAGTTAAACATCTGAAGCATCTAATACTTAAAACAGTATTTAAATATCAGATTTTAAAAGAAAATTTACTGCTGGATATATACGATAAATCACATTGTAAAAAGTAAAAATATAAATACATTTATGGAATATCGATCAACCAGCATTTTTTAAGCCGTTGTAAAAACATTGACGTTTTTATCAACTTTTACCTTACTTCCCGAAACATTATTTCTTCCAAATGGGCTTATTTCAAGAGTATGTTTTAAAAGCTCTTCAATGTCTTTAACATAAACGAGTTCAAGCCCCTTTGTTATTGCTTCCGGAACTTCTTCAACATCCTTTTTATTTTTTATAGGAAGAACAACTTTTTTCAGTCCCGAACGCTTTGCTGCAAGAAGTTTTTCTTTAAGTCCGCCAATCGGCAGTATTCTTCCCCTTAAAGTTATTTCTCCTGTCATTCCGACTTCCCTCAGTACAGGAATACCTGTGAGTGCCGAAACAACAGAAGTGGTTATTGCTACTCCTGCAGAAGGACCGTCTTTTGGTATTGCTCCGCTTGGTACATGTATATGCATATCTGATTTTGCAAAAATACTGTCATCTATTCCAAGTTCCTTTGCTCTTGAATGTACATAGCTTAGGGCTGCTTTTGCAGACTCCTGCATTACATCTCCAAGATTGCCGGTTAAGGTTAATCCACCACGCCCTTTATAATATGTAGATTCAATAAAGATTATATCTCCGCCTACAGGCGTATAAGCAAGGCCTGTTGCAACTCCGACAGTATTTTTTTCCTCAATCTCGCTTGGCTGTATTTTTGAAACACCAAGATAATCATATACTTTTTTTCTTGTTACAAACTTAGCTGATTTTTTATCTTCAACTATCTCTCTTGCTATTTTTTTACAGATATTGGAAATTTCTCTTTCAAGGTTTCTGACTCCAGCTTCTCTGGTAAACTCTTCAATTACCGTCAGGACAGCATCTTTTGCAAATTTAACTTTATATTTTTCAATTCCCTGTTCCTTAAGCTGTTTTGGGATCAAGAACTTTTCGGCAATATGCTGTTTTTCCTCGCTGCTGTATCCTGGCAGTTCAAGAATTTCCATCCTGTCTCTTAAGGCCGGATGAATAGTATCAAGAATATTTGCCGTCGCTATAAACATGACATTTGAAAGATCATAAGGCACTTCAAGGTAATGGTCCCTGAATGAATTGTTTTGCTCAGGATCCAGAACTTCAAGCAGGGCAGATGATGGATCACCTCTGTAATCTGCACCGACTTTGTCAATTTCGTCAAGCATAAATACCGGATTGTTTACCCCAACCTGAGATAATCCCTGGATAATCCTTCCTGGCATGGCTCCTACGTAAGTTCTTCTATGCCCTCTGATTTCAGCTTCATCTCTTATGCCGCCTATTGACATTCTTATGAATTTCCTGCCAAGCGACTTTGCAATAGATTGCCCAAGAGAAGTCTTACCAACTCCCGGAGGACCAACAAAACAAAGTATAGGACCCTTGGTTGTTTTGCCTTTAAGTTTTCTGACAGCAAGATAATCCAGGATGTGTTCTTTTACTTTTTCAAGATCATAATGATCATCGTCAAGAACTTTCTTGGCTTTCTTGATTTCCAGGAAATCTTTTGTTTTTTCGGACCATGGAACTTCCAGCATCCATTCGACATAAGTTCTTATATAAGAATATTCAGGTGACATGCTGGACATGCTTTCAAGTCTCTTAATCTCTTTTTCAACTTTTTCTTTAGCTTCTTTCGGCATTTTTTTCTTTTCAAGCTTTTTTTGAAGCTCTATAGTCAGTGCAGTCGATTCATCAGACTCACCAAGCTCTTCCTTGATTGCTTTAAGCTGCTGCCTTAAATAAAAATCTCTCTGGGTCTTGCCAACTTCTTCCTGAACCTTATTTCTTATCTGTGATTGAACCTCGAACTTCTTTAATTCTTCCGCAAGGAAATCAGTTAATTTCTTCAATCTTTTCTTGACATTTATTTCCTCAAGGATGCCCTGCTTTTGCTCGATTTCAGAGAGCAGATAAGAAGCAAACAAATCAGCCTGAACTTCCGGTTTGGAAATATTTGTAGCTGCTACCACGAATGCAGTAGGCAGAGGTATTCCAAGTTGTATGAACTTTTCAACCTGCATTCTTATTGTAGTATTTAAATTGTTTATCTCCTCATCTTCAGAATAAGCTTCTTCTTCAAGAACTTCAATTGCACCTCTTAAATAACCTTCAGTTTGAGTAAAATATCTTATTCTTACTCTTGAAAGTCCTTCAACTATGCATTTTACTTCAGCAGGAGATATATTGACTACCTGTTTTATAACACAGGCAGTACCAATTTCATACAAATCCTCCTTATTGATATTTTCCTTATCTTTTTCCCTCTGAGCTACAACAACGATTATCTGATGTTCTTTTGAAGCCGCTTTCACAGCTTCAATGGACATATCTCTGCCAACAACCAGAGGAGTTGCAAGATAAGGGAAAACAACACTGTTTTTCAAGGCAAGTATTGGCAATTCAGACGGAATCTTTATCTTGTCCTTGTTTTCCTCATTAAAATTATTTTTTTCTTCAGCCATATTATTCAACTCCTGTTTATTTAATTAAGGGTTTTAGCATAACCCTTATTTTTTTAAAATTTTGCTAACTAAACTATACTGTAAAGCCATTATAACAGATAAGTCAACAAAAAACTAAAATAATTCTCTTAATTTATATAAAATATTTTTCACTTTAAATGAAAATTATTTTGTCATAATCAATATTGTATCAGATATGTCAAGTATCCCTGGCGGTTGTCAGTTACAGAAGCTGAAGGCTGCTTAAATATACAAAATAAGCAAAGATATTAAATGCGGTCAAAAAAAAATAAGGCAGCAAACTTCATAGCTTAATAAATATATTACTGCGATGGTATATTTATTAATCAAAACGTCTTTTTAAAGAGAATATATAATTAACTTATAAGATGGAATTAAAAGGCAATTGCGTGGATTGAGCAGGCTGCAGACAAAAAAATAATTTTAATATCCCAGCTCTTTTAGTTTTTTTTCATCAATGCCAAAGTAATGGCCGATTTCGTGTAGAAGCACTTTCTTTAAATTCATAGCAAGTTCTTCATCGTTAGTACTGACTGATTCCAGCGATTTTTTAAATATTGTTATTTTGTCCGGCAAATTTCTATAATGGCCTGGTTTTTCAGTATTCGGAAGTCCCTGATATAAGCCCAGAGTTAGCTCATTTGGGTTGGCATCATCAGGGTCTTTATGGGAATAATTCTCATAATCAACAACAACTCCTATATTTTTCAATCTCTCCTTGAATTTCTCAGGGAGTACAGACAAATATTTTTCAATCAATTCTTCAAATTTAAAATCTTCCATAAGACATTATATTACCATATTGATGCCGGTTTTGTTGAGTTCTTAATTCTTTTATATTATGTATTTTTTAACAATAATCAATTCGGGTAATTTTTATTGACAAATTCCGACAATGAAAATAATATATTAATATATTCAAATATTAATATATTTA
>JAJFVM010000063.1 GCA_021371805.1 bacterium | reverse complement strand
TACAGGTGTTCTTATGGCTTTTCTTTACGGAAAAGGAATACCATTACTAATTGTGCTCATTATTGGAGTCGTAGCAGCAGCTCTTGTCGGCTTGTTAAATGGCTGGCTGATTGAGACTTTTGATCTGATTCCCATTATACTGACCTTAGGAATGTTATCTATTTTAAGTGCAATCGGATATGTAGTTTCAGGAGCTCAATCGCTGTCAATGTTAACAGATCCTTTATACTATTTTGCTACCAGAACTTTTTTAAAAGTTCCGATTGCGGTATTTTTATTAATTCTCTTTGTCATTGTATTTTGGTTTATTCTTACCTTTACCAAGATAGGAAGGGTGATATATATAATTGGTGCAAATCCAAAAGTTGCACTCCTGTCTGGAATTAAAGTTAAAAACATAATGATATACTTATATACTTTCATGGGTGTTATTGCAGGGATAGCTTCTATTGTAATGGTTTCAATAACAGGGGTAGGAAACCCGCTTGCCGGAGCCAAGATGACTCTGCCTGTTCTTTCGGCAGTAGTTCTTGGAGGTATTTCTCTTGCCGGTGGTGCTGGAAGTGTCTGGGGAACAGTAATAGGAGTTTTAATTGTTTCTGTCATATTTAATGGCCTTTCGGTTTTAAATATCCAGTCTTATTTTATTCAGATGTTTCAGGGTTTAGCGCTGATAATTATTGTATCTTTTTATGAAATAAGGAATAAGCACGCTGCTCGAAGTTAGTTATGTTATTTAAATAATTTTAATATTTTGCTTTGAACGGAGAAAAAATGATTGAGCATAAACCTAATGTAAATTCTAATAGCTTCTTGCAAAAAATAAATATTTTCAAAGTTAATTCTATTACCCCAAGTTTGGTTATAGTTCTTATTGTCATGTATACAATTTTTGGAGGTATAAACAGGGATTTTTTCAGCCTTCAGAATTTTAAAGGCATTATGGCTGGATTAAGCGTATATGGATTTATGTCGATAGGGCTTTCTTTTGTTGTTTTGACAGGCAATTTTGATGTTTCGATAGGTTCAATTCTGGGTATCTCTGCTGTTGTCATGGGAAAACTTTTTAATATAAACGGAGGTAATATACCTATTCCAGTAATTATACTTGCTGGTCTTGCCGTAGGTGCTGCTGTTGGTGCATTAAATGGTTTTTTAGTTACAACTGTAGGAATAAATTCTGTTATTACTACACTTGGAACCCTTGCAGTTTTCAGAGGTCTTTCATATTTATTTGCAGCTGATCCATCTTTAATCACTAATAAAACTTATGTAGCTCTTGGAAGAGGATTTGTAGCTCATATAATACCCTATACCTTTATTTATTTAATAGTAATATTTGTTATTGCTTATCTTGTTTTGAGATTTACAAAATTTGGCAGGGATACTTATCAGGCTGGTTCAAATCCTAATGCTGCAAGACTCGCAGGTATTTCTGTAAAAAAAGCCCAATTTATGGCTTTTGTTATTGCAGGGTTAACGTCTGCAATGAGCGCTGTTATAATGACAAGCCAAGTTGCATATGCTCAGGGCGAATTTGGTAATGGTTTTGAATTTACAATCTTAACAATAGTGGTCCTTGGAGGCATATCCCTTTCAGGAGGCAGGGGCACTCTTATAGGAGTTGCAGTTGCTTTACTTATAATTAATTCTATATCTAATGGTCTTACGATGATTTCCGTTCCTATAAACTGGAGAGAAGCATTTAATGGAATTATACTGATTGCAGCGATATTAATTGACTCGATCAGGGTTAAAAGAAGGGAACTTCTGAAGGCATAATTTTTTAGCTGTTTAAATTTGTTTAGTTTTAAAAATATTATTTTTAAATAAATTTGATATTTTTATTTAATTTATTTGTATTTTTTTGAAATTAATAGAATTATTTATAAATTGTATTATTATTTAATGTATATTAAAATTTCTCTAGATTTTATACCTTGCAATATTTTAAATAAATTTAATAAATATTTTATACTGGAGTAAAAATGGTCAACACGAAAAATATCAGAAAATCCATCTGCGAAATAGGAAAACTGCTTTTTGATAAAGGATTGATTGACTCAAGCGGCGGAAACATATCTGTCAGAGACGGGGATAAAGTATATTTAAGTCCAAGACAATCAGGCGAGCATCATCAATGGTCAATAGATGAGGATTCAGTCATTGTAACTGATATGTGCAAAGTTCCTATTATCGGTGATCTTGATAAGATAACAAGGGAATCTGTATGCCATTATTATATTTATCATAATTTTCCTGAAGTTAAGGCAGTTGTTCATGCTCATCCGCCTTTTATGATGTCATTTAGTTCTGCTCATATGGAAATTCCCGCCATAAGCGAAGGTACGAGATGTGTTATCGGAACTCTTCCGATAACCAATATTGAAGAATCTGTTCCCGGTTCAGTCCAACAGGCTGAAAGGATAGTTGTAAATTTTAAGGAAAGAAGAAAAATAGATCCGGAATGCGGTCTTATTTGCAATGTACCTTTCCATGGTGTATTTTCTGCTGCATCTGATCTTAATTATGCTTATTTATATGTCGAAGTATCTGAAACAAACTGTAAAATTTTAATAAACCGTCAGATAATGTTCGGAAATAATCCTAAAGCTGATCTATCCGTGCATCACGCGATATCAAGAGAGGAAATCAGATCAATAGGCGAGAACAAAGAAGTTTGTGAAACCGGTTTTGCTTATAAGGATCCTTTCGGAAATGAAACCGTATATCGCGGTTCTGGTCAAAAAAGTCCGATGGCTTCAAATGTATCTTCTGATATGATAAGTAAAATAACGGAAGAAGTATTAAGAAAATTAAAAAACAGCTGAATTTTTTATAAAATTCAGCTTGAATTTTATTCGTTAATATAAACTGGCAAAGGTAAGCTTTTTCATTAAGGGTTTATTTAAAAAAATATCTGACTAAATAAAATGAGAATTCCTGAAAAAAGAAGAATAGATATTAGAAATCTTATTTTGCAGGAAAAGACTGTAAGTGTCGAGAAAATTGCCAAACGTTTTAATATTTCTCCAATTACAGTAAGGAGGGATTTAGAGAAATTACAGGAAAGAGGCTTGATTTTAAAGGTCCATGGCGGGGCGATTGCTAAAGATAATCTGATGTCCGAGCCTGTTTTTAAAGAAAGAATAAATCTTTATAAAGAAGAGAAAAAAAGAATTGCCGTTGAGGCAGCAAAAAGAATCAATGATGGTGATTCAATAATTATAGAATCAGGGAGTACTTGTCAGGGTCTGGTAAGGCACTTGGTAAATAAAAATAATCTTAAAATTGCTACGGCAGGTATCTCGGTGGCAGAAGAATTATTGGAACTACTAAATATTAAAAATGATTTTGAAATAAGTGTTTGTGGCGGAATTTTAAGAGCAGGATCGAGCATTTATGTAGGACCTCATGCAGTAGGTTTTTTTAAAAGTATAAATGTAGACAAGTCTTTTATTGGAACGGTTGCAATTTCAGTTGCTAAAGGCCTTTCTACAGCGACTCAATTTGATGCTGAACTTGCAAAAGCTATAATTGATAGTGCAAAAGAAGTAATTTTACTTGCAGACAGCTCAAAATTTGAAACAGAATCTTACATAAATTTTATGCCGCTAACTGAAATTAATGAAATTATTACTGATAACAAACTGGATATGAAAATTATTGAAAAAATTAAAAAACTTGGTGTAAAAATAACTTTGGTATAATTAGTGTGAAGTTTAATAGATATAAAAAAATAATAAAATATAGATATTAATAAGATAAAGATAATAATATTAGAAAAAATAAAGAGAAAAAATAAACAAAAATAGCAATAACAGGTATGGAAAAAAATATTGAATTTTTTGATATAAATTTCTGGTTTGGTGAAAACTATTTATCGCAAAAATACACATTATTTGAAGAAGATGCAGCTAAAATACTGCAAAAAAGAAAAATAGAAAATAATATTAATTTTACTTTAATTTCAAATTTTTTATCTTATTTTTATAGTCCTGCTGTTGGAAATGATTTAACTTCAGAGCTAATTAAAAAAGATGAATTTAAAGACGCAGGGGTAGCAGGCGCATTATTCATGGAACAGGAATGGTTTTATCATCCTGATGATTTTGAAAACTGGTTAATTAAAAGAAATAAAAACGGTTTTAAACTTTTAAGGCTTTTTCCAAAATCACATAAGTATCCTTTTGAATTAAGTTTATTTACACCTTTTTATGAGATTTTAAACTCTTATAATTTTCCAGTAATGATCAGTATTGATGAACTTGATATTACTGGAAATAAAAATATAGAATGGGATAAAATAGCTGAAATTGCTGATATGTATGATAACATGCCTATAATAATAGAAGGTGGTCAGTCAAAGGAATTAATGTATAACTGTTTTTTGTTAACCTTACTAAATAACACTTCAAATGTTTATATTGAAACTCATAACTTGCTGGGGTTTAACCAGGTTGAAGACATTGTTGATTTCAAAGGCGCGGATAGATTAATTTTTGGAAGCTATTATCCTTTTTTTGATGATAAACTGGCTGTTTCCAGAATAATTAATAGCAGTCTTGACGTTAAAGATAAGACTAAAATTGCTTCAATTAATATGAAATGCATCATTGATAATATTATTATTTAATTAAAATATTAGAATGTAAAAAATATTTGAGATATTAAATCATAAATTATTAAATAAGGTTATCAGGAAATTTAAATATTATTGAAATATTTTAAGAATTAGTAAAATTAAAGTTTAGAAATAAGTGGTGCAAAGCATCGGATTTTAAGACACAAACTATGGTTATAAATAATCTGGAAAATTTAGTAAGGGATTATATAATAGTTGATACCCATGTTCATCTGGGTCCTTTACCAAACCTTTATATGCCCTCAGGCAGTAATAGTAATATAATAAAATTATTAAAGAAGTTTGGGGTTAAAAAGGCTATTTGCGCAACCCACAGTTCCTTATCAACAGTAAACTTTGGATCTGTTGAATTACCTTCAATTTTAGAAGAATATAAGGGTTTTCTGTATGGATATTTTGTATTTAATCCTAATTTTGAAGAGCTTTCTTTAAAAATTCTTGAAAATTATTTAAATAAAAACCTTATTGTTGGCGTAAAAATACATCCGTCATGGCACTTTTGTTATCCTTTTGATAAAAAATATGAAAAGTTCTGGGATTTTGTTACTGAAAGACAGATTCCTGTTTTGACGCATAGCTGGAATCCAGATGTTCCAAATAAAGCGCAAAAATATTCTGATCCATTTTGCTTTGAAGATATAATTAAAAAACATCCCCTTCTGAAGTTAATCCTTGCTCATGCAGGCGGTAGAGGGGAAATGTTATTTAAAGTAATTACATTACTTGAAAATTATCCAAATCTTTATGTAGATTTTGCAGGAGATATCTTTGTTCCCGGTTTGATAGAAGAATATGTTAAAAGAGTTGGCTCTAAAAGATTATTATTTGGAACTGACATGCCTTGGGTTGATATAAGGTTTCAGATTGCCAATGTTATGAGTCTTGATATTGATGAAAATGATAAAAGAAATATCCTTGGACTAAATGCTTTAAAACTTTTTAATTTAAAAATTTAAAAAAAATTTAATTTAAGTATATGATTTTTTTAAAATTTGATTTAATATGCTGATTCATAAAATCAAATTTCAAAAAACTAAAAGAAATTTAAATACATAAATAATTTAATCTTTTTTTATTTTGTTTAATTAAAAAAACGTTTTTAAAAAAAATTTGTGTATCTATCGTATTTATAATTTTAATGGCAATAAAATTTTTTTAAACTTATCGATTATTAATTACTTATTAACACATTAAGGGCAGAATGATGAATAACAATAATATTTTTATTGAGCTAAAAAATATAAGAAAAATTTTTCCAGGTGTTGTTGCTCTTGAAAATGTTGATTTTGATGTCAGATATGGAGAAGTTCATGCACTTGTTGGAGAAAATGGAGCTGGTAAAAGTACTTTAATTAAAATTTTAGGAGGTGCTTATCAACTTGATGGGGGAGAGATAATAATTGAAGGCAAACCTGTAACAATTGGCTCAACTTCCATGGCTCAGCATCTTAAAATTGCTGTAATTTATCAGGAATTTAATCTGGTTCCTGATCTTTCAGTTGCCGAAAATATTTTTATAGGCAGAGAGCCTAAGATCGGGAAATCTTTTATTAATTGGAGAAAAATAAATAATGATGCTGCAGAGATTTTAAAGAAACTTGAAATAGATATAAATCCTCGAAAATTTATTTCTGATTTATCTGTTGCTGAAAAGCAAATGGTTGAAATAGCAAAATCACTTTCAATGGATGCCAGATTAATTGTAATGGATGAACCTACTGCAACTTTAACAGAAAAAGAAGTAGTAAAACTATTTTCAATAATAAAAGAATTAAAAGCAAAAGGTGTTTCAATTATTTATATTTCCCACAGGCTGGATGAAGCTTTTGAACTTGCTGACAGAATTACAGTTTTAAGGGATGGCAGAAAAATTGAAACTAAAAAAATTTCTGAAACAAATCAAAACGAAATAGTATCTTTAATGGTTGGTAAAATTGTAAAAGATTATTTTGTTGGCAAAAAAGAAGAAATAAATGAAAAAGAAATAGTAATGGAAGTAAAAAATTATAACATAGCTGATAGTATTTATGATTTAAATTTTAAATTATATAAAGGTGAAATACTTGGGTTCGCTGGAGTTCTAGGTTCCGGGATTCATCATTTGTTAAGATCCATATATGGAGTTTCGCAAAAAACAAGTGGTGAAGTTTATTTTGAGGGAAAGAAAGTTGAAATTAACAGTCCTTCAGAAGCAATAAATCTTGGAATAGGTTTTGTTACTGAAGACAGGAAAGGGGAAGGTTTATTAAATGATATGTCAGTTATTCAGAATCTTTCCATAATTATTATTAAAACATTAACTTTTTTTAAGGGAATGTTTATAAGACAAAAAGATGAATTTGCCGTATTTGATAATATGGCAAAGGAACTTAATATCAAATATGCAAACATAAATCAAAGAATAATTTATTTAAGTGGCGGGAATCAGCAAAAAGTAATTATAGGACGAACCCTTGTAAGTGAATGTAAGGTTTTAATTTTACTTGAACCTACAAGAGGTATTGATGTTGGAGCAAAAGCTGAAATTCATAAAATAATGATTGAACTTGCAAATAAAGGTATATCAATTATTATGGCATCATCTGAACTTCCTGAACTTGTGAATCTCACCGATAGATGCATAGTGCTTTATAAAGGGAAATTTGCTGCAGAGTTTAACAGGGAAAACATGAACGAAGAAGAACTTGTTGCTGCAGAAATAGGCAAATTAAGTTATGCAGTTAACTAAATTTAATTAATTTTTTTATATATTTTTTTTAATGCAATAATAAGCAATAATAAAAGAAAATTTTAAAGGATTTATAATATGGTAAAATTTTTAAAATTATATGAAAAAATTGGTATTTTTATTTTAATTGTACTTGCAAGCATTTTTCTTGCAATAGTCAGTCCTAATTTCAGGAATTTAGATACAATTCTTGGCATTATTATGCAGGGAAGTTATGGAGCAATAATAGCATTTGGAATGACATATGCAATTACAAGTGGTGGTCTTGACCTTTCGGTTGAGGCAGTAATGGGGCTTACAAGTGTAATAATTGCAATGCTGATACCGACCATGGGATTTGTGGGCGCTATATTAATTGCAATTACAGCAAGTTGTTTTGTAGGATTAATCAACGGGCTGCTGATTACCAAGATGGACGTTAATCCATTTATAACGACTTTAGCAATGCAGGCTATTTTAAGAGGGGCTTCTTTATTAATAACAGGAGGACGCCAGATTGTAATTTCTCAAAAAGAATTTATGTCTATAGGTGCTACAGAATTATTTCATATACCAACTCCCATAGTATATATGGTAGTGTTGTTCATTATATTTTATATAATTTTAAATATGACTACATTTGGAAGACATGTTGCAGCCACTGGATCAAATGAACAGGCAGCAAAAATGTCTGGGCTTAACGTTTCTCTTATAAAAATAATTGTTTATATTCTTGTGGCTTTTTCAGCAAGTATTGTTGGTGTTATAAGAACATCACAGACTTTAATAGGGATTCCAACAATGGCTCCAGGTTTTACTCTTAATGTTCTAACAATAGCTATTCTTGGAGGAACAAGTCTTGCAGGAGGAAAAGGGAATTTAATTGGAACTTTATTTGCAGGTATATTTATTTCCATGATTTATTATGGACTTAATTTACTTTATGTTCAGATTTTTTATCAAATGTTAGCTGTAGGGATTACTCTTTTATTTGCTTTATTTATTGATGGGTTAAGAAACAGGTATCTTAATGTAGCAAGAATTAAAGGAATTAGAGTTTAAATTGTAAAGGGATAATTTTTTATATTTTATTTATATATTATTTAATATACTTTGAAATAATTTCTAAGGGGTTTTAATATGGATGATTCTAAAGTAAAGTTTACTCCAAAGCAGAGGGCAGGAAATTTCTTAAGTAACTATGGGCTTATAATTATTTTTCTAATAATTTTTGGTTTTTTTTCATTATTGATTCCAAAAACATACTTTACCTGGTCCAATTTTAGAGACATGGTGAGGTTTTCAACTTATGTCGGGATAGGGGCAATAGGTATGACATTTGTAATTATGACTGGAGATTTTGATATATCTGTCGGCTCCATGCTTGCTCTTGCCGGCGTAATAGGCGCATCAATTGCAATGAAATTAGGTGGAGTTATTGGTGTAATTATAACCATTATCATTGCTACTTTACTTGGTTTTATAAATGGTATATTTGTTACAAAATTAAAAATACCTGCTTTTATTACAAC
>JAJFVM010000048.1 GCA_021371805.1 bacterium | reverse complement strand
AAAGATATTGGCACTGGGAGGAGAAGGAAATAATTAAATGAGTTTATCAATAGGAATTGTAGGGCTCCCGAATGTAGGAAAATCAACTTTATTTAATGCTCTTTTAAAAAAACAGATTGCCGATGCATCAAATTATCCTTTTTGCACAATTGCACCCAATAAAGGAGTTGTGGAAGTACCTGACGAGAGATTAAAGGTACTTGCAAAAATATCAAAATCTGAAAAAATCGTTCCTGCGGTTGTTGAATTTGTAGATATTGCAGGTCTTGTGGCGGGAGCATCAAAAGGTGAAGGGCTTGGTAATCAGTTTCTTGCAAACATCAGAGAGGTTGATGCTGTCTGTCATGTAGTAAGATTTTTTGAAGATGCTAAAATTGCGCATATAAGTGCGGATATAAAGCCTGCTTCTGATGCGGAACTTATAAATACGGAATTGATTATAGCCGATTTGCAGACACTGGAAAAAAAGGGCGCACCAAAAAGCAGGGCACCAAAAGAAGATTTGGTTCTATGGGAGGCTGTTCAAATTTTAAAAGATGAATTATATAAAGGCAAGCTTGCCATTAATGTTAATCTGAATGATGAACAGTCAAATATGGTAAAGGGACTTTGCCTGCTTACCATGAAACCCATTATTTATGTTGCAAATATAAGCGAGGAGCAAATACTTAATTTTGAAAAGGAGCAGAAAGATTTTCCATATAAACCCGTAATTCCAATTTGTGCGAAAATGGAAGCAGAGCTTGCAGCTTTAAATGATGAGGAACAGAAGGAATATTTAGAACAAGCCGGTCTTGATGAACCTGGTTTGAACAGGTTGATAAAGCTGGCTTATCAGACATTAGGTCTGGTATCATTTTTAACCACCGGTGAAAAGGAAACAAGAGCCTGGACCATTTTGCAGGGTGTGAGTGCAAGAGAAGCAGCCGGGGTAATACATACTGATTTTTCCAAAAATTTTATAAAAGCTGCAACAATTACCTATGCTGATTTCGTTGAGCTTAACGGATGGCCGGGAGCAAAAAATGCCGGCAAAATCAGGTTTGAAGGGGCTGACTATATTATGAAAGAAGGAGATATCGTGGAGTTTAAAGTCGGATGCTAAATGTCATGAGGACGTATAATTTGGCATGACTGTTTTAAACCTGCGCCTGTAGTTAATGAAAGAAGAAGATGTTGTAGATTTTGCTGTTAAAATAAACTTGCGGCAGATGATATAATTTTATTTATATATGATAATATTTTTGTACGGAAATTTAACATTTCAGAATATAAGTTTTTAAGAATAGAAAACAGAAACTGGGGGAGAAAATGAGTAAGAAGGTATTTACTGCTGAGCAGGCAAAAGAAATCGGGGGAAAGCTTGCAATTGATTGGAGCAAATGGGATGTGGAACAATTCAGAAGAGGCATGGATGTTGAACTTGAGCATGGCAAAGTAGATCCACACACCAATGTTACCAATGACGACCCGCTGACAACGGGCAAAATTGCGCTTGCTCATTTAAATGAATTTCCGGATTATTATACAAGACTTGATAAAATGGAAAAGGAAGCCGATGAATTCTGGGGAAAAGAAGACTAAAATTTTTTAAAAATTATAGTATAAATTTTTAAAAATTAGTTATAATATTTAATAGGAGTAGGATATAATGCAGGCGTCCAATTCGAAAAATCCTCACTCCTTTTTTATTTCTTTTTTAAAATATGTATTAAAATAAAAAAGTAATTTTATAATCCTTTTCTTACTTTTATATATAAAAAATCAGGATTTTATAATTTTTTTAAAGAAATAAAAGTAAGCATACAGCATAGGTCAATGTGTCTTACTGCAGGAAATAAGTATTTGGTATTTAAAAAAATTTTTAAAAAAATACAAAAAAGTAAGATAATAAAAATGAATAGCTAATAGATTATAAACATTAAATTAATTTTTTTAATAAATTTTAAGAGAAGGGCGCAATGAAATGAAAAATTGGGAATGTACGGTTTGCGGATATATTTATAATCCGAAGATTGGAGATCCTGAGAACGGTATAGAACCGGTTAAAAAGTTTGAAGATCTGCCTGAAGACTGGGTGTGCCCTGAATGCGGCGCAGAAAAAGATCAGTTTGAAGAAATGTAGGAAGGCTATATCTTTGATTTGATGGCGTTTACGGGACAGCAGTTTAAGCATAAACCGCATAATATGCATTTGTTTTTATCAAAATTAACCTCATAAGTATCTTCTTTTAAATAGAAAGCTTTTCCCAGGCAAAGGGAAATGCAGATTCCGCAGTTTATGCATTCCTCTTTATCAAGAATGATACCTTTTGCTGCTTCCCTTAATTCAACGCCTTCCTTCAGGAGATACTTCTTGCATTCTTTAATTTTTTCTTTAGAGCCCTTTATCTCCAGAAGCATTTTGCCTTCGAGGTCTGAAGTAATTTCTGCCCGCAAAATATTAAATTCCAGATCAAAATCTTTAACTATCCGGTAAACTATAGGTTTCTTCACAATCTTTGGAGAGAAATTAAGCATTAGTTTTTCAGTTGCCAATTTAAAGTTCCTCCTCGCTTACTATATTCAGGGTTTTGGTCGTACCCTGCATCGGAAGGTTGGCAACAGGCTGTGTCAAGATGAAAGCCCCATTTTTTATCCAGTCTTTTAAAATATTTGCAATTTCTCTTGCCTTAGGATAACTGGAAATTGAGCCGGTTGGGACTTCTTTCCTGTGAATTATTATTTTTCCGCTTCTAAGCTCTTTATAATTTACCCTGCCATAAGAAGGTCTGTTTCTTCTCTGAACCGAATAGTCATATATGGTGGCATAAATATCTTCATCTTTTACTTTAAGATATTCAACCATTTCATCATCAATTACAGGAATGGGTATTCCTACGCCGACAAACATCGTTATCCCATAGCCGGTAAAAGTTGCGGCTTTAATAAACTTAGTAGACATTTGTTTTAAATCTCCGATCAATGCAAGTGTTCCAGCCCCGCCTACAGGCACGCCGTTAGGCAGCCTTTCCGTTTCAGGGCTGTGCTGTGTTCCATGCCATGCAACGAATCCGGTCGTACCTCCGAAAAAAATTTTTGTTCCAATCCCTATTGTTTTGTAATAAGGGTCGTTAAGCAGCGGGCTTAATTGTCCGGCGCTTGAATATGTCGCATTTCCAAAATTAGGCAGCAGTTTGCCCATATAGGTATATATGGTTTTTGAAGAAGAGTTGGTAGCAACGGAATAATTCTGATAAACATTCCTTGGATTAAAAAGATATGCCTGATTAATTGTATCTTTATTAATGTAAGTACTTATTTCTTTTCTGGGATAGCAATCTGTGCCATAAGCAGTAGCCCGGAGTTTCACATTTTTTCCCGCAATCAAGTCTTCAATAACATAAGCTCCTCCATAAGCCATGCCTTCGGTTTCAGACAATTCAGTAGCGCCTATATATGCATCAACGGCGGCAATACCTGCATATGCCGGCACATCGTTAAGCCAGACTTTTGACATTTTTATCGGCGGGTCGGAATGACCAAAATTAATAAAGGCTCCGGAAGAACACATCGGACTGAAAGTGGCGGTTGTAACTACATCAATATCCCTGGCGGTTTTTTTTATACCATTTTCTTCAACATAAGGAATTATTTCTTCCGCCGTAAGGACAACGGCTTTTCCGCCTTTAATTTTTTCATTTATTTCATCTATTGTTTTTGCCATATTGAATTCGATAATCCTGATTACTGATCTTTTATATTAAAGCATTATAAAAGCCCAATTTCAATCAATAATGAACCTGTTTTTGAAATTTTTGCGGATGTGTGAGGCTTTCAGGCATATTTAAAGCTATGTAATGAGATAAGCAATACTTCATTTGGCAAAGAGAAGGAAAATAATTTATATTTATATTAACTAATTTTTTATAAATAGTTTATAATATTTTTACAGGTTTTAATTAAAAAGGAGGAATAAATGAGTTTGGGGGGCAATATTTTTTCAAATATAGGTTCCGAAAATTCTGATTCGGATTACAGTTCAGATCAGCAAAAAACTTTATTGACTATCAAAGGAGATTCCGCAAAGATCGAAGGAAAGTTGATTATCTCAAAATCAATTGAAATTGATTGCGAGATCCATGGGGAACTTGTTGTTGACGGACAGCTTGTAATCCAGCAATCAGGTTATGTAAATGCTGATGTCAAGACCATAGATGCAACAATAAACGGTGTTTATGAAGGAAACATGGAAGCAACAGGCAATGTACAGATTACACAAAGCGGCAAAGTCAACGGAAATATTAAAACCGATTCTCTTATAATTGAAAAAGGCGGAGTATTCAGCGGTAATGTTGCAAGAATGTCTGAGACTGCTGACGAAAAAAAAAATGAATATGAATCCGGATTAGAAAAAGAACCTGAAAAAGAATCTGAAATTGAAGAAAAATCGGAATATGAAGAGGAAAAAGCGGCAGAAGAAATAAAAGTTGAAGAACCGGAAGAAGCTTTTGATGAAAAAGAAGAAGACACTCTTGAGCTATGATTGCCTGAATTTAATTTTATTTAGTTTTAAGGTTCTATTTTAAAATTCTTATTAAATTAGGCTATTCAGACTGATGTTAATTTTTATTTTAAAATATTTTATTTATAATATTATAATAGTTTATAATTATTACTTTATAAAATTAGTGACAGGAATTTAAAATGGCATTAAGCCCTAAATTAAAAAACCCTCTTATTTTAAGCATCGTATCAACCGTATTTTTATTTCCCATACTGATATTAGTAAAATATATTTTCAGAAATTATGTAATTGCGGTGCCAAATGGCATTGCCTGGGCAATGATTGTTGTAACAACTGTTATTTATTTTGTAATAATATTTCTGGTATTTTTATATTACGGCAGCTTAGGCAAAAAATAATTTTTAATGTTTGCAGATAAAAATTTAATAATAGAAAGATTACTTGCTTCTAATCTTTTTTTGGATAGAGATATTTATAGGATTCTGGTTAATTCAAAATCCAGGTTTAACTGGAAAGTGAGCTATAAATATTCTGATTTGTTCATCATTTCAAATGCTGATATTTCATCAAAAATTCCTGATACGCTCATTGGTTTTTATAATGTTATTGAGGAATTCATAAAAAATAATCCTGTTTTTGCAAAAACTTTTAATACTTTTAATGTTAATGAACAGTTTCCTGAAATAATTAAAGAGATGTGCTATGGATCCGAAATGTTTAATGTCGGGCCGATGGCTTCGATAGCAGGGGCAGTCTGTGAATATATGGCAGAGGAACTTTCAAAAAAAAACAGCTACCTTGCAATTGAAAATGGCGGAGATATTTATATTAAAAGCAGGCATGATGTAATTGCAGGTTTGTTTTTAAAAAGCAAATATTTCAACAATAATCTCAAAATAAGAATAAAGAAAGAGTTTCTGCCATGCGGAATTGCCTCATCTTCCGGGACCCTCGGTCATTCAATGAGTTTAGGTAAAAGCGATCTTATAGTTGCGGTTTGCAAGTCGGCAATTTTAGCTGACAGTGCCGCAACAGCAATAGGGAATATGATTAATACAAAAGACGATATTGAAAAAACCCTGGATTATTTTAAGGCTTTTGAAAAGATTCTGGGAATGGTTATCATTAAGGACGATAAAATTGGGTTATACGGAAAAATTGAATTGGTTTAAATAATTACCTGGCTTTAGTTAATTTGTTTAAAATTACCATAGATAAAAACATTGCTGGTTGTTTTACTTTTATTGTTGAAAATCAGGTTGTTGATGTTGGATGATAGGCAGTTTTTTTTTGGAATTAAAAAAAACAGAATTTTCTTCGTCACTTTTTATCTCAAATATTTTTTGATCTTCTGAAATTATGCTTTCACCTTTAAAAACCCCTCCCTTTTCAATAGTTAAAAGGGCATCTTTTTGAACGAGATTGCCTGTGAATTTTCCGCTTGAGCTTATCTCAACTTCTCCGGAAGCAATCATATTGCCGACAAAAGTACCGGCTATGGTTGCATCTTTTGTCTTTATTTTTGCATCAACTTTTCCTTCTTTGCCAATGATTATTTCCTTTTCCGCTATTATCTCGCCGTTTACAACGCCGTCTATTCTTGTAGTACCGGGAGAATAAAGATTTCCTTCAATTACAACTCCCTCTCCGATGATAGTCAAAGTCTTATTGCCGTTATCGGCCGAATCGATATCCTTTCTTGAAAACATCTTTACCGCCTTATATAAATTTTACCGCACAAATATTTAAATAAAAAATATACTAAAAGAACCTTTATTATAAAAGCGAACTAAAATTATACCATTTTTTTTATTTTAATGTTAATTTTTAAGAACTTATAGAAATTAATTCAAATCAATGCATTAGTGCGGATTTATGACTATAATATTATTTTAGTTAATTCACTTATTAATTATTTGTATTTTAACTGATAAGATATATCAACACTAACGGAAATTAAAAATAAAAAAATAAATATTAATTAATGGTCAGGCCAGAATTTAAATATAGACAATTTAAGGGGAGGGTTTTAAAACCGCTGGTTATAATTGCGATAACCCTTGGGTTTTTTATGTTTTTAAACCTTATATCATGTGATTTATTAAATATCCGAAACACAGAAAATCAGAAAAATATTACCGGTCAGGATGGTAATACCGGCACAAACAGTTCGGAACCGGGAGAAGGGAACAATTCGTCAGGTAAAGACTTCGCTGACAGCGCAAATAAAACAGAAAAAGACCGCAAGCAAACAATAATTTTAATAAAAAATACAATCCCTTCTTTTATAACGACAGTAATTAAACGTGAAATTAATAATATTTTCGATGATGCAGATATTAAAGAGGGAGAAACAGCCGGAGAAATAAAAGATTACAGCATAGTAGTTGATATTGCTGCTCCTGACAATACATTAAAAAATTATATTGTATTTTGTGCCGTAACCGACTTTTACAATCTGTGTGATGATATTTCTGCTGAGGAATTTAAAGAATACTGGAGTGGAAACTTAAAATCAATTGAGAGTTTAAGTGAGCAGGTCAAAGTAGGAGGCAGCATAAAAAATACAGATATAAACGGCTCAACTACCACAGCCAATTCCGGAAGTGATTTAAGCAATAATAAGGAGACGGTTCTTTTTTTAACACGGGAGACTGAAAATATTATCTCGATTGTTTTTGGCGATAAAAAAAATAACAACATTAAGGTTATCAGCAGCGGTGAAATTAAAAACGGCCTTGAGGAAAATCCCAACTCTTTTGCAATTATTCCGTTCGAAGAACTCAGAAAAGAGCTAAAAGTTTTAAACGTGAATGGCAAATCTGTTTTCGATAAAGATTTTTCTTACGGAAGTTATCCGTTTTCTTTTTCCGTCAGTTTCAGCGGTTATGATTCTGAAAAATCAGTAAGGCTTAAGAAAGCTTTTGAAACAGAGTTTTTTTCAAACAGAGATCCGGACAAGATGGCTGTAGTTAACATGACAGGAGTAACAGCACTTGTCAGAGGAGTTGCAAACAGAATGGACTTGAAAGGAGTTTTATATCCCGGAGAAAAAATAGCAAACATTTTAAAGAATGCGGATATTACGCACATAAGCAATGAAATTTCTTTTAAGGAAGATTGCAATGCAGGCCAGAGCGGGACGACTTTTTGCAGTAAACCAGGATATATTGAACTCCTTAAATCTGTCGGAGCTGATTTGATTGAACTTACAGGCAATCATCTTAATGATTACGGCTCACAGTATCTTGAAAACACACTTAAAATTTATAACGAACTGGGATGGAAACATTTTGGCGGGGGGATAAATCTTGCGTTATCAAAAGAGCCGGCTTTATATGAGATAAACGGAAATAAAATTGCCTTCCTGGGCTTTAACCAGTTTGGTCCCGCTTATGACTGGGCAACCAGAAACAGTGCCGGTTCAGCCCCGCCTGATAATCCGTATTATATAAGTGAGATTAAGAGGCTTAAAGAGCAGGGCTGCAATGTAATTTTTACTTTTCAATACGAAGAATCATATAGCTACTCCCCGCTTGACATGCAGGTTGAGGATTTTAGAGCTATGCGGGATGCCGGGGCAGATATCGTAAATGGAAGCCAGGCTCACCAGCCTATGGGGTTTGAAATAACCAAAGAAGGTTTAATATGCTATGGGCTTGGAAATTTATTTTTTGACCAGATGCAGTCTCTGGGAACAAGACAGGGAATAATTGCTAGACATATTTTTTATAATGGGAAACATATAAGCACACAGTTAATACCAACGATCATAGATGATTATTGCCAGCCCAGACTTATGAATGAAACCGAGAAGAAAGAATTATTGCGTTCACTGTATGAAGCAAGCTTCAAATAAAAAAACAAGATGTGATAAAAAAAGTGGAAAATTATAATAATTAACCGGCAAGCATATGATTATTAATAAAACATGAAAAGCATTGCTAATAAATTATTTTTACTTTTTATAATATCATTATTTGTCTTTCCTCTTTTTCTTTCATCATGTCAGGTTATAAAAGATCTTGATATAATCAGAATTACCAGGGCTGATGAAAACCAGAACAATTCTGCCGTCCAAAATACATCGGCAGGAATAGAAAATACTTCCGCAGCTAATATTGATGAAGACAAATCAGACAATGAAGAAACAACTTCCAAGTCACAGACAACTTTTGTAAATACATATATAGAAAATACCATCCCGGATTTCATGCATGCAATTCTGACAAATGAAATCAAAAAAGCGGTTGAAGAAAACACGGACAGCGAATTCCAAAAAATAGATGATGCAGATAATGTAAGTTCCGGCGATTTTACCATAAATTTTAAAAAGGTGAGTGATGACAATTCCAATGAAGACGTATTGGGCAGGTATGTTCTTGTGCCGGTCAGCGGTTTTTATACATATTGCGATGATATGAAATTTGATGATTTTATCAGGTTCTGGCAGGGAGATGAAAATTCCTTAAATTATATTGTAAATAATAAATCAAATCCTGAGTTAATCCTGAATAAACAGATTCTGGACATTCTGGAGGAAGTTCTTGGAGAGTGCAAAATAAAAGATATCCAGGTAGTTGATAATTATGATCAGATTAAACAGAAACTGGCAGGTTCCCGGAATTATTTTTCAATTATCCCTTTTGATGAAATAGTTAAGGAATATAAAGTTTTAAATGTTGACGGCATTTCAATTTTTGATAAGGAAATTGAACTGGACAATTATCCTTTTGCCATGCAGATAATTATTAACGGAACTGATACCAATATAAAAAACCTGATTATAAAAGCAGTTGACAAAAATAAAATAACCAATAGAAATATTAATAAATTAACTGTTATAAATATGACGGGGTGTACGGCTCTTGTAAGAGGGACTGCAAATAAAATGAGGCAAAAAGGTGTTTTGTATCCCGGAGAGAAAATAGCGGAAACCTTGAGGGATGCCGATATAACTCATATAAGCAATGAGATTACTTTTGTCGAAGGAAATCCCCGTGACAGGGAAGAAGAAATTATATTCAGCAGCGATCCCGGATATATTGATCTGCTGAAGTTTGTCGGAGCGGATGTCATCGAATTAAGCGGGAATCATATGAATGATTATGGACCGCAGTGGATGATTTACACACTTGAAATGTATGAAAAAGAAGGATGGCAGTATTTTGCAGGAGGCAGAAATCTTGAAGAAGCTTATAAACCTGCCAAATTTGATATAAACGGCAATAAAATTGCATTTCTTGGCTGCAATCAATTCGGGCCTGCTTCTTATTGGGCTACAGATAAAAAAGCTGGATCGGCACCTCCCGATTATGAAATATATGAAAAGGAAATTAAGAAGCTTAAAGAAGAGGGCTACAATGTAATATTTACCTTTCAACACATTGAAGTATATGATTACCTGCCTGTTGCCGCTCAGGTGAAGGATTTCAGAAGAATGGCCGAGGCAGGAGCCGATATTGTGAGCGGCAGCCAGGCACATCATCCTCAGGCTATAGAATTTTATAATAATGCAGCTGTTTTTTACGGGCTCGGCAATTTATTTTTTGATCAGATGTATGATGACGAGGTAAGACAGGGTATAATTACAAAACATATATTTTATGAAGGCAAATATATAAACACAGTATTGGTTACAACAATGCTTGAAGATTACTGTCAGCCAAGGCTTACAGAGGAAAATGAAAGACTTAATATATTGATTAATGTTTTTAATGCCAGCAAGATGGAAAAATATAAATAATTTTTTGTTTTCATTTATTTTAATTTAATGAGTTATATAATATAAAAAAAAATTAACGGAAAACACAAATGATTAATATTTTCAGGAAAAAAGAACAAAAAAATTCGGCGGAAAGTCAGGATAAGTCTAAAGATGAATCAGGCGAAAATCCTTTAAATTCTATCTTTGGTCCTGATGACGGCAGCGGCAATAAGATGTCGTTTATTGATCATCTTGACGAATTGAGGAAACGTCTTCTGGTTGTCATGATTGTGTTTGTTATTGCTTTTATTGCCTATTATCCCTTTCATAGCAAGATTCTGTATTTCCTTACATCATCATTTTCAAATACCAACTTTGTATTTCTTGAAGTCATGGAGCCTTTTCTTGTTAATATTAAAATTTCATTTTTTTGTGCAATTATTACCATCTCTCCCTTACTGGCTTATCAGATAGCAGTGTTTATTTCTCCGGCAGTTACACAGAAATTCAGAAAATATATGGCGATAATTTTGATATTGTTTTTTGTATTATTTGCAGGGGGTGTTTTCTTTGCTTATAAGTTTTTGGTTCCCATTTCAGTCAGATGGCTGTTAAATCAGGGTGCAACCTTAAAAGCAAATTTAAGCGTAACAAAATACATCAGTTTTGTAGGATGGTTTTTGTTTGGGGGAGGTATTGCATTTGAGACGCCATTGGTGCTGCTTTTTTTGATTAAAGCAGGGATACTAAATGTTGCTACTTTGAGAAAACAATGGCGAATAGTATATATAGTAGTATTGATTTTGAGTGCGGTTATCACTCCTGACTGGAGTCCTGTTACGATGTTTGTTCTTGTAGTTCCCATGATTTTGTTATATGAACTTTCTATGGTGCTTGCAAAAATTTTTAAATAATTGATTTTTTATTAATAATATTCTAATCTATATTAACTATTCTAATATGTGCACGAATGTTTGAAAGGAAGTGTTTGTAAATGTTTGGACTGGGATGGCAGGAGCTGGTTATAATTCTGGTGATAGCTTTAATCATATTTGGCCCCAAAAAATTACCGGAAATTGGAAAATCGCTCGGAGAAGCAATTAACGGCTTTAAAGAAAGTACGAAAAAAGCTACCGATGAAGCAAAAAAAGAGATTAATGGGATCAAAGACAGTGTATCTTCAGACAGCAACAATAATAATATTATTCACAACACATAAATAATAACGTAAATAATAACGTAATTCACTGCTGTAAGTATTCCGGAATAGGTTTGCTGGTCAAGAAGGAATTATCTCTTCTTCACTGAATACTGTTGCGGAAAAAATATAAATCTCACAACTCTTTTCCTGCCAGCTGTTTTCGTATAAACCTGCTTTTTTGCATGTTTCCTTTAAGAATTGTATTCGATCCCAGTTATAGTCGGTTGCTACCTGCGGAAGTAAAAGGCCCTGATAAAATCCCCTTTTTATAAATAAGCCATGTTTTCCAACTATGATTTCATTTATATTGTTGATGAGTTTAAATGGAGAAAGAACCGATATTTCAATATTTATATTTTCAAGATCTTTTGCCGTTAAAGGGTAAAAACGGGGATCATTTAATGCAGCTTCCTTTGCCATCATTTTTACAGTTTCCCATAATGGATTTACAGCCCTGATATTCCCGATACATCCACGTAATTTTCCATTTAAGGTTATGGTCACAAATGCACCGCATTTTTCATTTAAAATCACATCATTTATTGTCGGAATATTAGGTTTTATTCCGAGAATGGCACTTTTAATTGATTCTTTTGCGATTTCAAGCAGAATTATTTTTTCCTTTTTGGTTAAACTCATGCTGGTTACATCATCTGAATTTCCTTCTGTCGAAGAATTTTTATTATGTGTGGTTGCTTTATCACTGGGGGGAAAGTTTTTTTTATCAGAAGGAGCAATATTGTTTTTGCTTTCTTTTCCCCGGTTCATTTTTATATCGCCTTCTTTATTATTTTTATCTTCAAATAATGCCGCAGCAAGATAACCTACAACAGCCTTTCTATCTCCTGTAACATCTCCCGAATTTAAATATTTTAATATTACGGCTTTATTTGCTCCAAGGGTTTTTGCAGCAATCATTGCTGCCGCTACCGGTCCTCCGCCGCACATTTCTATATTGTTTTTTAAAAATTCCATTTGAAGATTTTCTATATCAAAATTTTCCACAAGTTTTTCAACCTGTTTATCAAGCATAACTGCTTCCCCATACGGATGATAATGTGACAGATCAGTCGAAGCTATAATAAGGATTTCCTCACCCTTGAATGATTCACCTATAGCTTTACCGATACTGTGGATATTTTGATCATTTTGGGCTCCTATAACTATGGGGATAAAATCAAATTCCCCAAATATATACTGAAGAAAAGGAAGCTGGACTTCTATGCTGTGCTCATTATTGTGTCCATGCTCAGAAAAGCGTATATAAGGGCTGCTTTCAACCAGCATCTTGCTTCGTTTTTTATCTATATTAACTCTACCCAGGGGTGTGTTATATGCATCGCCGTCAAAAATTGATGCAAAGCTGAAATATTCCGCATGTGAAGGTGAAATAATAATTATGCTGTTATATTTTTTACCAATTATCTGTTTATATGAATATGCAGCTACCTGACCCGAATATATATAACCTGCATGGGGGCAAATTAATGCCTTAATATTTTTAATATTCAGGGATTTTGCGTTATTTAAGTAATCTTCCAACTGCATTTTCAACACATAGGGATCGTTGGGATAAAAGGAACCGGCTACGATACTGTCTCTTATTTTTTCATATTTATACATAACATGCCTCACTTTTTTAAGTATAAAATATAAATTTATGTTTTTATAAATATTTATGGTTAATTCAGGAAAAGGACATCTACTTTGAAATAAACTTAAAAATAATTGTTGCTATTATACTTAAGATAATGCTTGCTACTATGCTTGTTGCAAGAGGAAAGTAAAAAGTAAAATTCTCTTTTTTAATAACTATATCACCTGGAAGCTTTCCGAGAAACGGAACTTTAGCCAGCAGGAATAATATGCCTCCCAAAACTGCTATGGCGATGCCAACAAATATTAAAATTTTTGCAATATGTCCTAAATTCATTTCAATATAATTATATTCAAATTAACAATAATTTAAAATATCGGTTTCTCTTTATATTTTCACATGAAGAAATAAGTATCGATGTATCCTTCCGATGACGGTATTTTAATGAAAGAAATTTATGTGATAATTTTGCCGGTGAATAATAAAGACAAATTGGCTTTTTGATCTCAATAAAAGCACAGGATTCTTCGTTATTTTTTCCATTCAAAAATAAATTAACATCTTGACATTATGAAATTCAATTAAGATAATAATTAAGCAATTTTAAATGCTGGTGTAGCTCAATTGGTAGAGCAGCTGACTTGTAATCAGCAGGTTGGAGGTTCAAGTCCCCTCGCCAGCTCCATTGCAAAAGAATTGAAAAGCTGATCTGATATTTAAAAGCAGTTATTTATTGAAAATTATTTGTTTTTTGGGTCCGGAAGTTATATATTATTGAACTTGCTGTAGCCGGTATTTGTTTTATTGACATCTGGTTTGCTTATTTATACTTGGAAATATAATTAGTTTTATTGTTAACGGAGGGGTGCCCGAGTGGCCAAAGGGAGCAGACTGTAAATCTGCCGGTTCACGCCTACATAGGTTCAAATCCTATCCCCTCCACCATTATTTTAATAGGAAAAGTGGATCTGTAAATTAGGGTTCAAATATGACAGTGCCATATTTGAACAGAGGATTTGAAAGGACGGAGTGGAGCGAAGCGCAATGAGTCCGCGTCCCTGCAGCGAACGAAGTGAGACGAAAGGACAAATCCTATCCCCTCCACCATTATTTTAATAGGAAAAGTGGATCTGTAAATCTCCCGCCATTAGCTTAATATATTTATATAAGTATTATTCTTTAATGCCGTTTGAATTTACAGGAATTTCATTGTTTTAAGATATCAGGTTTGAAAAGTTATTAAGGATTTGTCTGCTTAATAACCAAGTTTTTTAATTGATAGTTTGTATTTAGCTTTGAATTATATAAACCGCAATTGCCCGTGTAGCTCAGCTGGTAGAGCATTTCCTCGGTAAGGAAAAGGTCATCGGTTCAATTCCGATCGCGGGCTCCAGCTGTCTTCGACTAATATATACCCTGCTCTCTTTTTATAATTTATTTATAATTTTAATATTATAACTTATATTATAAATTAGTTAACATATTAAATATTTATAACGCATTTTATAACATTCTCAATAAATTATTAACAAGGATTATATGTGAAAGTCCTCTGACGACTCAGGCACCGGCAGATACAACGACCACAACAGCCCCTACGGAAACCACGCTGGTGCCGGACACGACTACTACTACAGGTGCCCCGACAGATGAAAGCACAACTACGACACTTACAGACGACACAACAACTACGAGGATAGAAGAGAGCACAACCACTACGCTTCAGGAAGGCACGACAACGACTACACTAGCTGAAGATTCTTCTACAACAACTCTTCCTGCAGATAATACGACAAGCTCCTAGTAGAATTAAATATATTTTTATATCGATCCGTAATATTTCAAGAAATAATCTTTTAACTTTTTTATCAGTAGAAGCATCATAAAATTTTTAAAGAAAAAGGATAGATATGGTATTATTAGAAATATTAATCGCATTAAAATAAAGTAACTTAAAAATAGTGTAAATATATGCCATAAAAAAATTTTTATCATTTACGTGTATAATGAATCAAGAAAAAAGAAGTATTGAAACTAAAAAAAATATTTTAAAAGCAGCAGCAGAATGTTTTGCAGAATATGGGTTTGAAGTAACTGATGTAAATAAAATCTGTAAAAAAGTTGGCTTGACCAAAGGTGCTTTCTATCATCATTTTTCTAGCAAACAAGACCTTTTTTTAGAATTATTAGATGGATGGATAAATAAGGCAGCTAACCAATTAGATTCAGCTCAACTTGATTCAAAGGATACCTTAAAAATTCTTATACGCATTACAGAAAAAATTCAACCAGTATTTGAAGAAGCTGATAGTCAATTACCCCTCTTTTTAGATTTATATATCAAAGCCATACGGGAACCGGAACTAAAGAAAGTTGTAATGAAATTGTATCAAAAATTTCTAAGCTTTTTTACAGATATAATAGAGAAAGGAATTAAAGAAGGTTCTATCAAGAAAGTTTGTGCAGAGGACGTAGCTAAAATTCTTTTCTCAGTTGCTATTGGCTTACTCATGCAAGGTCTACTTAATCCTCAGGGTGCCGACTGGGGTGATTTAGCAAAGAAGAGTTTTGGGTTGCTTTTAAAATGATAATTTTTTTAGTAAATGACAGCAAATTGAAGAAATGGAGAACCGAACCTGAAACAGAAATTAAAACCAAAATTAAGATGACAATTTTAATTAGTTTGCTTATGGTCAGTTTCTTTCCCTTCATAGGCTAGTTTTTCTTCATAATTTTATTTTAACACCACTTCTAAAAAAAGGAGTTTTACCTCGAAATAGGAATTCTTTTGGTTTTGCTTAAAAGCCAATAACCGGTACCGATAAAAAAAGTGCCAATAATGGTCATGATAAACATCAAAATACTTTTCTTTTTGCTAATTTTACCTCCGGATTTTTGAGCTTTTTTTTGCAAAAAAGATTTTATTTTGGGAGGAGGTAGCATTTTTAAAATTTTCTTAATACTACTCATTTTTTTTCTTTCCCTATTGATTTTTTTCTCTTTAATCAATTTTTGATAAACCATTTCTGTTTGTTTTACTATATTTGACCAATCCAGATGAGAAACCTTCTTCCGGGCATTATGACATAAAAACTCATATTCTTTTTGTGAAAGGGAGCAAATTTTTTTGACTTTTTCGGCAAAAGTCTTGGGGGAGGTTTTTTCCTCCAGGCGAAAGCCAACTGAATCATCAATAAATTCATTAATAGTTTCGTTGGACAAACCGACAACCGGAGTGCCCGAAGCTAAAGCTTCAATAATCACCAAACTTTGAACCTCCATTTTAGAAGCTGAAACAAAAACATGTGTTTTTTCTAACAATCCTGCAATTTTTTCGTAGGGAACTTCTCCCAAAAAATTAACATTTTTTAAGCCCTTTTTTTGAACAAAAGCTTTCAATTCCTGGAGATATTTAGGATTAATCGGCACTCCAATTAAATTCAGGATAAAATTTTCAGGTAAACATTCCATCACCCAAAGTAGGTATTTTTGGTTCTTCCTCTTTGACAAATAGCCAATAAAAGTCAGTTGTTTTTGTTTTTCAGACAGTTTTGCCGGATAACAGTACTGATAGGCATTAAGATAACGGCCATTAGGAATAGTAAAGATTTTCTCTCTAAAGCCATATTTTAAAATGTCTTTTTGAGCATCTTTATTAGGGGCAATAAAAGCATCACAATTTTTAAAAAAAGAGAAAAAATACTTTTTCATTAAAGTTGTATCCATTAGGTGCTTTAAACTTTTGGAAAACTCATTAATAGCAAAATCCGCTGGTTTCGTTAGCAGAACATGAGTTGTGTAAATAAAGGGAATCTTATGATTAATCGCCCAAAACTGGGTGGCGAGAGTAAGCGGCCCGAAATCATGGCCATGAACAATCTGAGGAGAAAATTTTTCTAAAAAGTTAAAAAGGAACTTAAGGTTAGGCACAGTCAGATAAGGAATAGCTACATCTCCCTCACCCATACTTCTAATTTGGAGGTATTCTAAATAAGGGGTAACTTTTTTGAGCTGTGTCTTCTCACCAGGACAGATTAAAACAGTCTTATGGTCCTGCTGAGCAAAAGCTTGGGCAATCTCATATGAGACTCTGCCAATGCCACCGCCTTTTGAGTCTCTGAAAAATGTAATGAAAACAACTCTCATTAGAGAAAATCCTCCCTAATTATTCAACATTTAAACTCATTTATAAAATTTCTTCTTTTTTCTCATGATGAGACCTTCTATAAAATCTTTCTCTTCTATCTCATCAGCTATTCTACCCAATATATTTATTTTAGTATGCAATGTGTCTAGTCGAAGGAGTTAACTCCACATGAAATCTTCTGGCATTACTTAAATAGATTGCATATTTAAATTAAGATATTTATCTAACCTTGTTCCTCAAAGTCCGCCAAAATTCCATATATTTTACCTTTGAGGAAATGCAGTAAAAAGATCCTTCAGCTTTTTCTCTTTGCGAAATTTAAAGTTGGCTAAAATACTTTCTGAGCGGTTTATATCTTTAGGAATAATAATTATTATAAGTAAAATTACTAAAACCAAGTAGAGCAGGGAACCTTTTAAAATCCATAAAAAAATACCAGAAATGGCAAAACCAAATATAAATCCCCACAATCTATTTCTAATTAATAATAAAGCTGAAACAAGACTAACTCCATAAACTATTAGGGTAAAGGGGTATATAGCAGTAAAAACTCCAAAAGTAGTTCCAAACCCTTTTCCTCCTGAGAATTTTAAATAAGGTGAATAATTATGCCCCAAAACTGCTGCACAACCTGCCAGAATAGCAATAAACTCTAAATCTGTAATTTTAAGAACAATAAAATAGGAGATATAACCTTTTGCAAAGTCTAAAAGCCCGCCTACAATTCCCCAAAATTTAGAAACATTACATACCACATTTGCAGCACCTGAACTTTTATCTCCAATTTTAGTTAAATCTTTTCTGCTGTAGATTTTTGCTATAATATAGCAGAATGGAATTGCACCTAAAAAATAACAAAAAATTATAATCCCGATATTTTTATAAATTTCTAAATTTTCCATAAATATTCCTGACTATTCTATATAATAGCCTGCTCCCCACGCTTTTGGGCCAGGGTGAACAATGGCTGCACATCCAAATTCCATCTCAAGTATTTCTTTACAATTAATATTTTCTTCAATAATTTTCTTCAAACTCCGGGCCGCTTCTTTATTATCTGCATGTCCGATTACAATACTTTTGACCTTGTCTGCATTAAATTTTTTTAAATCTTCTTTTATAGTGTCGACTATTTTCTGGTTTACCTGAATTATATTTCTTGCCCTTCCTACAGGAGAAACCATACCCTCCATATCTCTTATCGCAATAATGGGAATCACCTTCATCATGGAACCCATCAAAACCTTTGCTCTTCCTATTCTCCCTCCATAATATAGATATTTTAAATCAGGTATTCCACAAATAATATTTGTTCTCGCAATTACCCTCTTTGTATGATTTACTACTTCTTCTTTGCTTTTTCCCGCCCTGGCTGATCTAGCAGCTTCAAGCACTATAAGCTCGTTCCCCTGAGCAGCCTGCAAGGTATCTATTATTTCTATATCTGCGCCTACCTTCTTTTTGGCATTATCCAAAGATTCATACGTTGCAGCGCTCAACTTCGATGACATCAGTACAAAGACTGCAGATCTGCCTTCTTTTTTTATAGATTCTAAAATATTTACCAGATCCCCTATAGTAGGAGCACTGGTCTTTGGAACAATTTTTTTCTCATATATGATCTTTATCATTTCTTCTGGTGTAATATCAACACCATCTCTAAAATCTTCATTTCCTATATGTATTCCAAAGGGAAACAATACTATGCCATATTCTTTTACAATTTTCTCCGGGAGGCCATGCCCGCTACCCGCAACTATTATGACATCCTGCATATCTTCTCTCCTTTTTTTTTAATTTTAATAAAATTAAACCATCATAAATAATCTATAATAATTATCCGTATTTCCAGCTAACGTGCTGCTTTACCAGATACAATATTAAGCTGGTATAAAGATTATTCAACAGATACAATATAATAATAATAAAATTGCCCGCCATAATACATTTGTACTTCCATATCCGGAAATTCACTCTTTAAATTCTGATAAAAACTTTTAGCTTTAATCTTATTGCTGCCTCTCCCCCAATATATTGTGATAAGATTGCTGTCTCTTTTTACTATTTTTTTAATCATATCCAGAGCAACTTTCTGATAATCATTCCCCCTGGTTATTATTTCCTTTTTTGCCAGCCCGATAAAATCCCCTCTTTTTACTGTAAAATCTCCATTTTTAACCGGGCGGGTAGCTTTTGCCACCATCCCCGTACTAACCATATCTATAACTGCTCCCATTTGTTTCTTATTCTCTTCCAGGCTGTATTCAGGGTTAAAGGATAGTAAGGAGCTCATACCTTCGGGCAAGGTTCTTGATGGAATTATCTCAACATTTTTGTCAGTTAATTTTATTGCCTGCTGTGCACTAAGTAG
This sequence comes from bacterium, assembly GCA_021371805.1. Classification (GTDB taxonomy): domain Bacteria; phylum Actinomycetota; class Humimicrobiia; order Humimicrobiales; family Humimicrobiaceae; genus JAMDDL01. Next base: position 2,164 of record JAJFVM010000048.1, on the reverse strand, counting down.
TACATTGCTATCATTAGGTAGGAGTATTATGTTAAAAAAATCAACTTTCTCTACAGCTTTTAAAATCTCTCTAACTGAAGGGTTCATGGTTTTTCCACCCTCTATAATATACGCTATACCTGAACTTTTAAAAACTTCCTTCCATCCCTTGCCTGAAGCAACTGCTATTACTCCGACTTTATTACCATATTTGCCATCCTCTTTCATATCAGATAAAAATTTATTCTGCTGCTCATGCATATCATCAATTTTTACCTCTGATACCTCACCCAGCAGGGATACGGCTTTTACTATCTCCTCAGGCCTATTGGTATGAATATGAACTTTAAGTAAATTGTCTGTGCCGGCAATTATAATTGAGCTGCCATTATCTCTAAATCTATCAGATAGAATATCTTTAGAAAGATTTTCTCCCTTTAAAATAAATCCAAGGCAGTACCTTTCCTCCGGTTTTTCCTTCCATACTTCTGCCATACTGTGACCAACAGAAGTTAAGCCGCCTATATTATTAAAATGAAATTTTCTTAAGATTTTATATACAGGACGCAGCGGCAGATTAATTGAACTTAAAGAAATTCCACCCATTATATTTTTTATTCTTTCCTTTAAACCCTCCCTGAGAATTTTTGTCTGTAATATTAAGTCAGCATCCTCCGAAGCTTCCTTTCTGGATAAATTTAATATTTTTTCCCATATATTTATGGGTACCGGTATATTTCTTTCAGTAATTACTTTTTCTTCCAGGTTTTTGCCTTTTAGACACCTAAGCATTCCTTCTATGATAAAGATAAATCCGCACCCACCTGCATCTACTACTCCTGCTTCTTTTAATACAGGCAGCATATCAGGGGTTTTATTCAAAACCTCTTTACCTTTTATCAATATTTTTTCAAAAAATATAGTAATGTCATTAATCGTGCCCCTGTTTTCAAGAGCAGTTAGCGACATTTCTCTCATGACTGTTAAAATAGTTCCATCAACAGGATTAGATACACTCCTGTAAGCATATACGCTGCCTTTATACAAAGCATCTGCGAGCTCGCTTATATTTATTTTTTCATTTGAATTTATCCCACAGCTTAAACCATAGAAAAATTGGGAAAGAATAACTCCCGAGTTGCCCCTTGCCCCCATTAAGCTGCCTTCAGCAATAATTTTTGAAATTTCTCCTACGGTAACTTTATATATATCTTCAATTTTTGAAAGTTCATCTACAACACTTTTTAGGGTAAAACACATATTTGTTCCTGTGTCGCCATCCGGAACCGGGAAAACATTTAGATCATCTACGATCCTGGATTTATTTTTTAACCAGATGTATCCAGCTGAAATTATATTTATTAATTCCTGACTGTCTATATATTCCATTCTATCTAACTACTATTTAAAATGATATTAGAGCTAAATTTTGTAGAAGCTTGAAATTACAATAATCATTAAATACATATACATAAAACGTTACTACATTAAACCAAACGGTATCATAGTTATGTCGATGTAAATATTTATTATCCTGTATTGATATTAATGTTTACCTGAATTTACTTCTGTAAATAAATAATCTAAAAAATTTTTTACCGATTATGAATTATATACAAGTTGTTAATTTCAAATTAATATTGTAAAATTTTTATTCAAAAACATACTCTAAGAATGTTATTCTAAATATAAAAATACAATAATACAATTAATTTTTTAGATTTTAATTTTTATTATTAAAAATGTCAGATGAATACAAAAATGATTAAATAACTTTGTTTATTCTTGTCATGGAGTTATCAGTGTCCTATAAGATTTTTTTACTATTAATGACCAAGCGAACCGACCAAAGCATATCAAAGGACGATGCACACGGATAAGTATGGGCCTATTTTAGATATAGAAAGGATACCAGGCAAGGTAATGAATAAATTTGCAAAAGCATTATCTTATATTTTTGATGGGACAATTATTTCAATTCCAATGCTCATTATTATCTGTCTGGCTATAGTAGACAATACTGCAAAAGCATTAGTCTGGGCTTTCTTATGTCTGACATTTGCAATGATAATTCCTTACCTATATATACATATATTAATCAGGAAGAAAGTATTAGATGACCCGCATATTCCAAATAAAGAGGGTAGGATAAAACCGCTAATTATAACTATTATCAGTAATATAA
>JAJFVM010000041.1 GCA_021371805.1 bacterium | reverse complement strand
AATATTGTCTTCTATGTCTTTCAAATTAGGCGGTGTCATTACCGATCTTATTCTTACTCTTGAAGCAGCTTCGTCTATAAGGTCAATTGCCTTATCTGGCAAAAATCTGTCGGAAATGTATCTTTGGGCAAGTTTTGCAGCCGCGGTAAGCGCCCCGTCGGTAATGGTTATCCCGTGAAAAGATTCATATCTGTCACGCAGCCCCTTTAAAATTTCAATGGTCTCATAAATCGAAGGTTCATCTACATAAATCGGCTGAAATCTTCTTTCAAGTGCTTTATCTTTTTCTATATATTTCCGGAATTCGCTTATGGTGGTCGCTCCGATTGTTTGTATTTCCCCTCTTGCCAGCATTGGCTTTAAGATACTTGCGGCATCAATTGCACCCTCAGCTGCTCCGGCTCCCACCAGATTGTGAACTTCATCAATAAAAATAATTATATCGCCGTCTTCCTTTATCTCTGCCAAAACCTTCTTAAGCCTTTCTTCAAAATCTCCTCTGTATCTTGAGCCTGCAACAAGTGAACCCAGATCAAGCGTAAAAACCCTTTTATTCTGAAGATTAGCCGGAACTTCTTTCGACGAAATATGCTGAACCAGACCTTCGACAATCGCTGTTTTACCTACACCTGATTCCCCTATAAGTATCGGATTATTTTTGGTTCTTCTTGAAAGAATCTGCATAAGTCTTTCGATTTCTTTTTTACGTCCAACTACCGGATCCAGCTTTCCTTCCTGAGCCATACCGGTTAGATCTCTGCCGAACTGACTTAATGTTTTAAGAGGTTTTTTTGCCGTTTTAGAAGATGCGGCAGGGTCAGATGCTGGATAGATAGGATATTTTCTTAAAACTTCTTTTACCGTCTCCTTTACATTTTCAAGTACAATACCTAAGCTGTTAAGAACTCTTGCCGCCACGCCTTCGCCTTCTCTGAGAAGCCCAAGTAAGATATGTTCGGTGCCAATATAGTTATGACCCATTTGCAGAGCTTCCCGAAGTGAAAGTTCCAGTACTTTTTTAGCTCTTGGAGTAAAGGGTATGTGCTCGTAAGACTCGGATGAGCCTTCAGTAATAACACTTTTAACAGCAGCCCTGACTTCTTCAGGCAGAATGCCCATCTCAACAAGTACTTTAGCCGCTATTCCTTCCTCTTCGTCAACAATTCCAAGCAGTAAATGCTCAGTCCCTATATAATTTTGCTTTAAAAGCCTCGCCTCATCCTGAGCTTTTACTACAACTTTGCGAGCTTTTTCAGTAAATCTTTCAAACATTCTAATTCACCATAATCCATTTCCCTAAATATTTATAAAGTGCCAAATCAAAATTCCAGTCTGCAAGCTCATAAATTAAAATAAAACTAATTATACTCTTTAAAAATTTTCTCTCTTATTATGCATGCTCTGATAAAATCAATCTCATCAAGGGAAGCCTTCTTATTTTTTATATAATTAAGCTCTATGCTTGAATCACTTATTATGTTAATAAGCTCATAAAAATCAAATTTTACTATTTCATCAATTATGCCCAGATCCAGTCCGAATCTTAAAATCGATAAAAGTTCAAGTGATTCTTCAAAAGATAAAATTTTTGCATACTTTACCATCCCGTAAGACCTGTAAACACTGTCTTCAATAGAAAGGCTTAAGGATGTTTTCAATTCTTCCTTTGCTCTTTCTTCTTCTTCAATCAGGTTTTTACTTATGGCAATCAGCTCTTCGATAATGCTTTCTTCATTTTTTCCAAGGGTTATAAGATTTGATATCTGGAATAAGTTACCTATGATTTCATTGCCTTCTCCTAAAAAACTGCTTACTCCATATCCGACCTGATTTAAATTTTTAATAAAATCCACAATTTTTGTGCTTATAACCATTGAAGGCATATGAGCCACAACCGAGGCCTTCAGGCCTGTTCCGATAAGCGAAGGATTTGAAGTCAGATAACCAAGGTTCTGATTAAAGGAAAAACTTAACTTTTTTTCCAGTTTTTTTTCAAACTTAAGAACTTCTTTGTAACAGTTAAGTATATTATTACCCGGCATCTGGCATTCAATTTTTATATGTTCATCCTCGTTTACTATAATTGCGGTTAACTTGTTCTTGTCAACAAACTTTGAATTAAGAATTACTGCCTTGCTGCCAATTTTTTGCGTAGTTGAAGACAAAATAATTTTCTGATCGATTAAAAGCTGCCTTTGAAGTCTTGGAATATCTCTTAAATAATGAAAATTAAAATTATCAAGAAGGCTTATCTGTGATTTTACATCAAGAACAAGATTTAATATGCCTTCCTTATCAGTTTTATCTGCTACGGCATTAAATTTATACCCTGAAATATTTCTGAACAGGTTTATGGAACTATTTAAAATAACCTGTTGCTTTTCAGCGTTATATTTAAATTTTAATTTCTTAATATTCTGACTTGTTGAAATATTTTCTTCCATTTATTTTTTAAGTTTTTTACCTGAATAATGAAGCTTTTTCTGAAGAGAAGTTATTTTATCTCTTAATTTTGCAGCTTCTTCAAAATTTTCTATTATTATTTGTTCTTCCAGCATGAACTTTAAATCTTTGATTTTCTTTTCAATCTTAAGTCTCTTGTTGCAGTTCAGAGGAATCTTGCCCTTATGCTCAATTCCGGTCTGAATCAGTTTGATTAAAGGGTTCAGCTCTTCCTTAAATTCTTCATAGCAACGCGGACATCCTACTCTCCCTAGTTTTTTAATTGCACTCAGGGAAATATTGCAATACTGGCATCTTCTGCTTTCCTTATCAGCCGAATTTAAACTGTTGAAAAGATCAAAAGATTCATTATCATTAAAAAATCCAAGGTCTATGGCAAGAATGCTGGTAGAATTTTTAAAATCCCCGCCTGACATTTCCTCATCCGACAGAAAAGCCAGATCCTTAACGCAATCCTTGCATAAGTCGAATTTCCTTACTTCTCCGTTGCTGTCTAACTGTATTAAATGAATACTTGCCTCATTTTTTCTACAATTATCACAAATCATTAAAACTCCGTTCTATTTAAAAAAAATTAATTTGTAAAAATTTAAACTGAAATATAAGTAATTTAATATAAACCAACATCTGAAATTATTATAACATTTTTGAATATAAAAATTAACCTAAGCGGAAACACGGAAAGCCTGATATATCAATTTAACAAGAACTTAATCCGGTTGACATTTATAAATCATACATAAACAATTGATACCGGTTAAATAAATTTTTATAAACGTTAAAAATATTTTAATCCAGCATTAAATTCAATTTAAGCGTTATTTTTCAAATATCTTTTTCATGCCTCATCAATGGGAACAGAATGACATCTCTTATTGAAGCACAGTTGGTAATTATCATAGCAAGCCTGTCAATACCAATACCTTCTCCGCCGGTCGGAGGCATGCCATATTCAAGTGCTTTCAGAAAATCCACATCTATCTTGCCCGTCATTCTTTCTTCTTCGTCCTTGCTTTTTACCTGAAATTTAAACCTTTCAAACTGATCCTTAGGATCTATCAGCTCGGAAAAAGCATTCGCAATTTCTTCTCCTCCTATAAATAACTCAAATCTTTCCGTAAGATTCGGATTTTTGGGGCTTTTCCTGGCAAGAGGAGAAATCTCAACTGGATAATCTTTAATAAATGTAGGTTTTATTAATTTTGACTGAACAAAATTATCAAAAAATTCATTTATTATTTTACCCTTGCCAAAACTTTCATTTATTTTCAGATTGTTATTATTGGCCATATCTCTTAGATCATCTATGTCTTTATCAAAATTAACATCCAGCCCTGTAAATTTTTTAATTGAATCAATCATTGTCATCTTATCCCATGAACCTTCAAAATCGATATCACTGCCTCTATAGTTAAACTTCAACGTTCCGGAAGCTTCTTTTGCAACATATTTCAACAGTTCTTCAGTTAATACCATCAAATCATTATAATCGGCAAAAGCCTGGTAAAACTCAAGCATTGTAAATTCCGGGTTATGTTTATATGAGATACCTTCATTTCTGAAGTTTCTGTTTATTTCAAAAACTTTTTCAAAACCTCCGATAATCAGCCTCTTCAGATAAAGTTCGGGGGCTATTCTTAAATAAAGCTCCATGTTAAGAGCATTATGATGAGTTATAAACGGTTTTGCAGTTGCTCCTCCGGGAATGGACTGAAGCATAGGAGTTTCAACTTCCAGAAATCCCTTTGAAGTTAAAAACTTTCTGAACGCTTCTATCATTTTTATTCTTATAATAAAAGCTTCCTTTACTTCCGGATTTACAATAAAATCAAGATATCTTTGCCTGTATCTTATTTCTTTATCTTTCAAACCATGCCATTTCTCCGGCAGTATTCTTATCGATTTGCTTAAGAGTTCATAATCCTGAACATTTATGGAAAGTTCGCCTGTATGTGTTTTAAATACGGATCCTTTAATTCCGACAATATCACCGATATCAAGATCTAAAAACTCATAATATTTTTCATCTCCGATATTTTTTATGTTAAGATACAGCTGAATCTGTCCGGAAAAGTCTTTTAAAACCGCAAAAGTTGCCTTGCCGTGCCTTCTGAAAACCATTATCCTGCCTGCAATATTGTAAACCGCATCACCTTCTCCTTTTTCACCTGCCATCAGATGGCAAAAATTATCATGCAAAGTTTTTATGTCGGTATTTGTAACAAATTTTGCCTTATAAAGATCATTTCTTTTTTTCTTTTGGGTCTTTATTTTTTCAAGCTTCATCCTTAATGACTCGCCAATGGGAGTTTCAAGTTCCAGAAGATATTCCGCTTTCGAATTTTCAATATTTTCAATATTTAGTTTTGCTTCCTCGGCCTCGGTTTCTTCCTGTACTTCTAAACCATCGGCTTCTTTTTTTATATCATCCATAATTTCACATAAAAATAATAAATAATTTTGATAATTTAAGATGATGAATTTATTTTTAAAACATTATAATTTCTTAAAAAATACATCAAATAAAATAATAAAGAAATGTAAAAAATGAAAATTAATTTGAAAATTTAAAAGAATATACTCGGAAAACTAAAATTAATCAGACAATATCAATAATTTTTAACTTGAAAGTCTTCCCGGGAGTCTTCACCGTAACTTCATCCTTAATTTTTTTACCTAAAAGGGCCTGGCCAAGAGGTGATTCATCAGAAATTTTCATTTGTGACGGTTCGGATTCAATTGAACTTACTATTTCATATTTCTTATTCTTATTATCATTGAAATCTCTTACTACTACAACGGATCCTATATCGACCGTATCTTTATTGACTTTTTTATCAACAATCACATAATTCTGAAGAATATCATTTATCTGCTCAATTCTACCCTCAATGAATGCCTGCTCATTTTTAACATATTCATATTCAAGATTTTCAGACAGATCCCCGCCGGCATTCTTAGCTTCTTTGAGTCTTTCCGCAATCTCTTTTCTTTTTACTTTTACAAGGTAATCAAGATCTTTTATTAGCTTTTCCTGACCTTCTTGAGTTATTCGATATTCTTTCATTAAAATCTACTCCCGATTAACAAGAAATTATTAAAAAATGTACTGGAAAAGTCGAAAATTATGTGAAGGTATTATATTGCAATAAAAGCCTTATGTCAAAAATTCTATGTAAAAATATCAGGAATTATAAATAAG
>JAJFVM010000035.1 GCA_021371805.1 bacterium | reverse complement strand
TGAAAGTAAAAATCAAATTCAAAGTTCCGATATTTATGTTCATAATTTTACTGACATCCAATAAAATGGAATTTAAGGAAAAAGTAAAAGAAAAACATTGAAATATGGATAAAAAATTTGGAAATTCAGAAAGATAATCTGTAATTCCATCTTTTTTATTAAATTTACAGCTTGGTGCACTTTGTGTTTCAATATTCAACAAAAATGATAACTAATGTTGTAAAATTCAATAAATATTATCAATAGGATTTGTTTTTAAGTTAGTTTATTTTATATAATTTGATTAATGACTATATTAGGACAGGAGACTGATGAAAAAGGAGATAGATGTTACAGGGATAGGTAATGCAATTGTTGATGTTTTAGCCAGAGTGGATGACAGTTTCTTGAAAACTTATGGACTTGAAAAAGGTTCAATGACTTTAATAGACGAACAGTTGGCTGAAGAACTTTATTCAACTGTAAATGTTGTTGAAGAAGTTTCAGGGGGTTCTGCTGCAAATACCATTGCAGGACTTGCAGCTCTTGGCAAAAAAGTTGCTTTTATAGGCAAGGTTAAAAATGACTCTCTTGGAAGTTCCTTTGACTCCGGATTAAGTTGTATCGGAGTTCAATGCAAAGCTAAAAAAGTTGAAGAAGGTCTTCCGACTGCCAGATGCATAATATTTGTTACATCGGATGCGCAGCGTACCATGTGCACTTTTCTTGGAATTTCTGGAGCCTTAAGTCCTGATGATATAAAAGAGCATAAATCTGTTATAGCAAATTCTAAGATACTCTATCTTGAAGGATACTTATGGGATAAACCTGAAGCAAAACTGGCTATTAAAAATGCCATAAAAATAGCCAGAGAAAGCGGAAGTAAAATTGCTTTTTCACTCTCGGACAGTTTTTGCGTTCAAAGGCATAGGAGTGATTTTCTTGAACTTATAGAAAAAGATCTTGACATAGTTTTTGCAAATGAAAATGAAATAATTTCCTTATTTGAAAAAAATAACTTTGATGATTCAATTAAAAAATGCAGCGAATTTAATGTAATATGGGCTTTGACAAGGTCGGAAAAAGGTTCAGCCGTTGTATTTAAAGATAAAGTTCATGATGTTGAAGTTGATAAGGTTATAAATTTAACAGATACAACCGGAGCCGGGGATTTATATGCCGCCGGTTTTTTACATGGTTTTCTGGAAAGCAAAGATTTAAAAACCTGCGGCAGAATGGGCAGCGCTGCAGCTTCGGAAATTATAAGCCATTATGGTGCAAGGCCTAAAATTTCGCTTGCGGAGCTTTTTAAAATCAAGAATTTATAATTATTAAGAATTTATAATTAATCATTAAAAATTATACTACAATATTATAATTTAATTATTATTGTAAGGGCGTGATATTTATTGTAGACTTATAAAAAATATTTTTAGTCCCGGTTTTTTTATTCATAAAGTTGTTTGATTTACATCATATCCCTAATAGGTCAGGAGCTATATTGAAGAAAAGAGTGTTAAAAACTTCACTCATTTTTATTTTAGTGTTTTTAATTTCAGCGATTTTATTTCCCCAATTCCTGTATGCCGACACACAATCAGATGTGAATAGCTTTGTTACAAGATTTTACACGACATGCCTGAACAGGCAACCTGATGCTGCAGGTTTTCTAATTAACCTTAAAGTCAGGGTTTTTTAAATCAGATTCATAAATTACATTTATTATTGTTTATAATAATTATTACCTTAATAATTTTTTGTTATTAAGGTATTTTTGTTATGCCAATTTCATATATACTCAGTTATAATAAAGGAACGTAACGGTTTCCAGAATAACATAATATCTCTTCTTGAGTGTTGCGGATGATAAAAGAATACCAACTTAAAAGTTATAATATTAAAAAAAATGTTGATTACAAAATCAACTACGAATCGGAACTTAATGCTGCACAGCTTGAGGCAGTTAAAATAAAAGAAGGACCTGTCCTGGTAATAGCAGGAGCCGGAACAGGTAAAACAAAAACTTTAATCTACAGGGTCGCAAGACTTGTTGAAGAAAACACAAGTCCGGCAAATATTTTGCTTCTGACCTTTACAAGAAAAGCTGCAATCAATATGTTAAAGAGGGCAAGCGCTATTCTGGATGAAAGATGCGGCAAGGTTTCAGGCGGAACATTTCATTCATTTGCCAATATTATGCTCAGAAGGTATGCAAAATTTGTGGGATTTAACGAGAATTTTACAATTCTTGATGAGAGTGATTCGGAAGGTGCCATAGGAATTATCAGGGCAAAGCTTGGTTATAATAAGACTGAAAAAAGATTTCCACTCAAACATACGATAACTGAAGTTATAAGCAAGTCAATAAATAAGAATACACCGATAGATTTTATCTTAAATACGGAATATCCGCATTTTATGGACAGCCTGGATGGAATCAAGATGATACAGATGGAATATCAGAAATACAAAAAAGAAAAAATGCTGATGGATTATGACGACCTGCTTTTATATCTGGAGCTTCTTTTAAAAGAAAATGAAAAAATCAGGAAAAAGATTTCTAATTTTTATAAATTCATAATGGTCGATGAATTTCAGGATACAAATAAAATTCAGGCAAATATAGCATGCCTCCTTGCTTCGGAACATAAGAATCTGATGGTTGTAGGAGATGATTCTCAGAGTATTTATTCTTTTCGGGGAGCAAATTTTAAGAACATAATGGATTTCCCGCAGCTTTATCCGGGATGCAGGATAATTACCCTGGAACAGAATTACAGAAGCACCCAGCCTATACTTGACCTGACTAATGCCCTTATAGAAAATGCCAGGGAAAAATATTCAAAAAAATTATTTACGAAAAAAGAAGGCGACATTAAACCTGTTTATGTTGAGACTGACGACCCCAATATGCAGTCAAAATTTGTAGTCCAGAGAATCCTGGAAATAAGGGAAGAGGGAGTTCCTTTAAATAACATAGCTGTATTATTCAGAAACGCATGGCATTCGAATGATCTTGAAATAGAACTGGCTGCTGCCAATATAAATTTTACCAAATTCGGTGGAATCAAATTTACGGAAGCTGCTCATATAAAAGATATAATATCCTATTTGAAAGTATTTCATAATCAAATGGATTCAATAAGCTGGTTCAGGATTCTGCAATTGATTGAAGGAATAGGTGAAAAGACTGCGGAATTTATAACAAATGAAATAGTGGAAAGCAACAAGGGCATCAGTTTTTTAAGAGACCTGGTTTACCTTGGTGCTGAAATTGGCGGCATCAGCATGTCTGATTATAAGAAAAGAGATCCTGAAAACAAATCAATAGGCCAGCCTTTTACCAGCAGGGTAAATTATCAGAAAAAATACTATAAAGACTTATACAAGTTATTTGTGATGCTGGAAAATCTTTCAGGTAAAAATTTATCGCCATATGAACTTATAAAAATTGTTTTTGATTATTATAAACCGATTTTTGAAAGCAAATATGATGACTTTAACAGGAGATTGAAAGATATCGAATCCCTGCTGCTTATTTCACAGAGGTATAAAAAATTAAATGCTTTTCTTTCTGATATGACAATTGAACCTATCAGGGAAAGCCAGTCCCGTGCGGATCCCGAAGATTCAGACGATGAAGAACTTGTCCTCTCAACCATACACTCTGCAAAAGGGCTTGAATGGCATACCGTTTTTATTATTTATCTTGTCGATGGTTTTCTTCCTAGTACGATGTCGATGTCAAGCATCGAAGAAATAGAAGAGGAAAGGCGGCTTCTTTATGTTGCGGCTACAAG
>JAJFVM010000034.1 GCA_021371805.1 bacterium | reverse complement strand
ATATATTCTTCGGATTCATCTTTATTTTTTAATCCGAATGAGGTTCTTGCAAGAACCGCTACTCCTGCTTCATAAAGAAGGTAGTCCTGAAGTTGTTCAGCATCTTTGAACCCTAAATTTTTACAAGCTTGAGTCACGTTCGGGAAAACATAAAAAGCACCTTTTGGTTTCAGGCATCTAAATCCCTTTATGTCATTAAGAAGGTCTACTATCAGGTCTCTTCTTTCTTTGAATTCCTGAACCATTTTATTTACGTCAGTCTGTTGGCCCGTAAGTGCTTCCATGCCTGCATACTGGTTGAATGTCACAGTACATGATTCACAATTGTTTTCAAGATTTGTTAATTGAGCAGTCAAATCTTTATTTGCAATACCATATCCGAGTCTCCATCCGGTCATTGCGTATGTTTTTGAGAACCCGTCGACTATTATTGACTTTTCCTGCATCCCCGGCAGCGAAGCAATACTATTGAACTCACCGTCATAAAGAATTCTTGAATAAATCTCGTCGGAAAGCACATAAATATCACGCTCGAGTGCTATTTTTGCTATAGCTTTCAAATCTTCTTTAGACAAAAGACCTCCTGTCGGATTTTGAGGGGTATTTATGACTATCAATTTAGTTTTATCAGTAACGATATTTTCAAGAGTCTTTACATCAAAACTGAATTCCCTGGATTCCAGTAAAGGTAGGGGAACGGCTTTCCCACCTACGAAGTTAATTATGGATTCATATATCGGATATCCAGGATTTGGATAGATAGCCTCATCACCAGGATTTATAATCGCATGTATCGTATAATATATTATCGGTTTACCACCTGAAGAAACACAAACATTCTCTTCTCCAACGCTGATCCCTCTTGTTTTTGAGATATAATCTGCAATGGCTCTTTTAAATTCAGGAAGTCCTCCCGAAGGTCCGTAGTGTGTCATATTGTTGTTTAAAGCGTTGATCGCAGCATTTTTAATATTCTCGGGTGTATTAAAATCAGGTTCACCTATGCAAAAACTAACTACATTTTTTCCCTGCTCTCTTAATTTCATAACTTTGCCAAGTACGGTAAAAGCATTTTCACTACCAAGTCTATTGAGTCTTTCCGCTAATTCCATTTTGGTTCCTTTCTGAGGCTGCGTCGTTTATAAAATTAACTTAATTTTACAATAATTTTAATCTTGCTGCTATATAAATGTAAATGTTATATAAATATTATAAATAATGGGTCGATTAATATTTTGAAAATATTTATTTTTTAAGTAAATTTAATATAATAAGTTTAAAGTGATTATTATCATACTTTTGGAATCTTTCTTATTAACATTTATAAAAAATTATATTAAAATTAATAAAATTACAATTAATAATTACAACATTACAATATAATTAATTATTTTCTATTTTTTTAAATTATTTTATTTTTAATTTTATTAGTTTTATGGAATGATGAAATTATGAAAAAGTATGTAGATTTTGATAAAAATTTAAATATAGATAAAAATTCCGAGATCCCTTATTACTATCAGCTTAAAAAATATATCATAAATGAAATCGAATCATCGCATTGGAAGCCTGGCGAGCAAGTGCTTCCCGAGGTTAAAGTTTGTGAATTGTTGGACATAAGCAGAACCGTTGTGAGGCAAACTTTTCAGGAATTGGTTAATGAGGGTTATCTTATAAAGAAAAAGGCAAAAGGTACTTTTATAGCCGAACCAAAAATAAGCGAAAATCTTATCCAAAGCCTTATGGGTTTTTATGAAGACATGACTGCCAGAGGATATAAGGTTGAAAATGATATTTTAATGCATGAAAAAACATCGGCACCGGAAAAAATAGCAAAATTTTTAAAAATTGAAAATGGGGCTGACATAATCGTGATTAGAAGATTGAGAAAAATCAATGGTGAACCAATAGTTTTGGATAAAACTCACATCCCTTATAACCTTTGTCCGGAACTTCTAAATGAAAATCTTTATAATAAGTCTTTATATAGCTACATAGAAGGCAAATATAATTTAAGAATTGACAAATGTGTAAGATATATAGAAGCAACGTTAGCCACGGAAGAGGAATCGAAGCTACTCAATGTTAGCAAGGGAGCACCCCTGCTATTTATCGAGAGCATAGGCTATCTTGATAACGGTATACCCCTAGAATATTATGTTGCTTTGCATCGGGGTGATAGAATTAGAATGGTAACGGAGTTGAAAAGGGTAAAACATTTTAACAATATTGGCAGCATTCCACCAGATTCAAATCTTTCGGGTATATTGGTAAAAGAATAATAAATAAGTCATCTAAAAAAACATCTAAAAAATTTATTCCTTTCTTGAAATTATATAAAAAAACCTATATAGTATTTATTGTTATTACAACATTACTAATATCAATTAATTATTTAGAGGTATAAATGG
>JAJFVM010000014.1 GCA_021371805.1 bacterium | reverse complement strand
TATATCTGTGAATAAGACTTGCTATTAATGTCTGATATGGAATGCCTTCTTCCAAAGCTCTTCTTTGAATATATTCAAGATCTCTTTGAGATATGCGAATATTTATTCTTTTATTTTTAAGAAAGGTTGCTTTGGCATACTCTGAATATTTTTCCATGACTTTTTCCATATCAGATATTTCAACATACTCGTCATTTTCATAGTCATTCAATATTTCTTTTTCTTCACTGTCCAATTTATATTTCATTATTTGCGACAACAAACACTGGAAATCAATTAAGGCAATGAAAAAAACACTTGAATATTTTGCTGCAAATGATTTTGGTGGAATCATAGAAATCAAATCTGAAATACCTGCCGGAAAGGGAATGGCTTCAAGTACCGCTGACATCAGCGGAGTAATATTTACTACAGCATTAGCTTTAAATGAAACCATAAACGAAGCTCTGGTAGCAGAAATTGCACTGTCCATCGAACCTACAGATGGTATAATGTTTAAAGATATATGCCTTTTTGACCATAAAAAAGGCCTCCTTTTTGAAAGAATCGGCAATATTCCTGAAAACAAACTCAGGAGGTAATCTTTTTAGCTATATAGCAATGTGTATTTATCCAGGGTTTACTTTCAAGTCTTTTAAGTCCCTTAGCGTCATGATATGCATCTATATTTTTCTTAAGAGGTATAAGAGTGTCAATGCCGTATTCATTTTTAAAGTAATCTATCATGGTCCCATCTAAAAAGGCCCTGTCCATGATGAGAATCTTTATTTTATTTTTGCCAGCTTCGGCGACGAAGTTATCAACAAGCTGCCTTCCTAACTCCTTGTCATGAGCCTTTCCCCCCACTACCTTAGTTCCCATAAAGATAAAGTAATTTTTATCTTTTGAAAGATGAAGCAAGTTTACCATCTTGTAGCAAAGGCTGTATTTAAAATTTTTTGCCTCCTTTCCATTTTAAGTTCTTTTTCCCCATTAATGGTAATTATTTTACCTGAACTAAGCCCAAAATGAGCACATTTATTTCTTTATTTAAAGGAAACTATTTCAAATAACTTTCATTATTATGGAGAAGTTCTCTGGCAGCAAGTTTGCTTATTTAAACCAAGTCTGGGTCTTACGCTTTATTTAAGATTTGAAGAATTCCAGTTCCAGAGCATTAAAATCGGTAAAATTAGAGATATGGGGAAGATACAAAACTGCAATCTTTATGTTACCACTGCTATCTGAATTTATCTGTTTACTGAACTGTTTTTCAAGATTTACGGAATCCTCTTCCTCAATAAAAATATCTCTGTAATATGGAATGACTCCCAGCATAGGCAGCTTTAATTTATTGTTAAACAACTGCCTCCTCAAAATTACGTGGACTCCCTGATTATGATTTAATTGACGATTAAAGGGGCTGTGAAAATCGGTGTCTAATAAGCAATTCCTGGCCTGTCTGCCGGTAATTTATTTAATAAGACCTATATGTTTTAGAACTTTTTAAAACTCTTCTTGCAGGATTTGCTGGATGACACCTGAGATTTGTTTGGTTGATTTTTCCACTTCCTTTGATATAATTCCACCAAACAATAATATTTTCGGCTGGATTCCGATTATTATTATTTCACACTTTAAAGATGCAAGGAGATAATCAACCATCATTTTAACAGGCAGCATATGAGTGGAAAAAGATACACCGCCAACTTCTTCAGGACTAATCAATAATGTAGATCCCGCTTCCCGGTCCATATCCATAGAGTCAATAATAATGATATGTGTGGGATTATATTTTATTATTTCACCGGTAAAATTTTCAGGTGCGGTAGAACCTAAAAAAATTTTTAATTTTGGATTTTTATTTTTTTTTAGTTCTTCTGCAACAAGAAGCCCTGCAACATCATCTGCTCTGAGTTCTGAACCTATGCCAAGAACAGCAATTTTCTTTGCATCTTTAAGCTTCTTCTTTAATTGTGTTTTCAGGTTTTCCATGAAATGTTACTTTTAATTTTTTATTGTCCAGTTGTGCAAGTTCAAATTCATTGGTTGTTTCAAGAGCACCTTTCGGGCAGGAATCCACACATTGAGAACAGTATAAGCATTTGTCAAGCCTGAACTCTGCTTCAAATTTCTTATCACCGACTTTTATTATATTTATAGCGTTACTCGGGCAATCACGCATACAAAGTTTGCAGCCAGTACATTTTTCGGGATAAAATTTTATCTTTCCTCTAAAGGTTTTTGGCATCTCAAACTTAATAAATGGATATCTTGTTGTGGCAGGTTTCTTAAAAGTTGAAGAAACCACTTGTCTCACCATTTTACCTGGTTTTATCATCTAATTATACCTTGTGCTATGATATTTATAATTAATTGCAGAAAACTTAATGGAGCAATATATTTCCAGGAGAAATTTACCATCTGGTCTATTCTTAATCTTGCAAACACTGAACGCGCCAGGGAAAGCAAAGCCACTATAGACAGTACTTTAAGTATAAACAGTACAAAACCTATTGCCGGATTAAGATCCATACCGAAAGGCAGGAATACCGCTGCCAGAAGTGCAGCGCATACAACTACTTCTATATCTATTGTTAACCTGAAAAATGCAAGTAATCTACCGCTGTATTCAGTAAAAGTTCCTCCTACTACCTCTGTTTCTGCTTCAGGTATATCAAAAGGTACTTTTTCCAATTTACCTAAAAGTGCAATTATTGATACCCCAAAACCCAGTAAATTAAACAGCCAGTACCAATGATGCTGATTATAAAATACACACATTTCACTTATTGACCAGGTACCTGCAAGCAACGCAGCTGATAAAATAGCAAGAAATAATGGTACTTCATAAGCAAAAAATTGTGTTAATGTACGCACAGCACCTACAAGTGAAAACAAAGATTGTGATGAATAACCGGCAAGGAAAAATGTTAATGTAGGTATTGATAATAAATATAAAACGACAATAACATCACCGTTAAAAGAAAACAATGCATTAGTTCCCCAGATTGGTATGTATATAAAAGAAGTAACTGTTGCTGCCAGTGCAAAAAATGGCAATGACTTAAACATCTTCTTTTCAGCTTCTTCGGGAACGATGTCTTCTTTGGCAAGTAATTTTATAAAATCCGCAAATGGCTGGAACCAGGGAGGTCCGACCCTGTTCTGGAATTTAGCGTATAATTTCCTGTCAACATATTCTAAAATCATGCCCGACGCACTTAGAAACAACAATCCGGGAAAAATTAAAATATAAACCAGTGATTTTACCATTTTAGAACCTTATACCCCTTTTTCTATACCACTCAATACTGTATTCCCTAAGAGATCCCCAATCCATAATCTCACTGCTTCCGGTATCTAACTTTTTTATTGATATCGTTCTGTCAGTACAAGAAAAACACGGGTCTATTGCTGCAACAATAATCGGAAGATCGGCAAGATTATAATTTTCAAGCATCTTTAACACAGCTTTAGCATTAGCCAGGGTTGGTGCTCTTAATTTAATCCTTTCAGGTTTATCAGAACCGTTGGATTTTACATAATGAACATCTTCACCCCGAGGTGCCTCGTAACGGCTGAACGCTTCGCCTTCAGGTATTTTTCTTGGTACCTTAACTGTGATAGGACC
>JAJFVM010000008.1 GCA_021371805.1 bacterium | reverse complement strand
TAGAGGTGTATTCCTTATTATAGTATTGGTAATACTGCTGATAGTATTTGTAGTAATAGTAAGCACTGGAAATTTCAGTTTTAAGAAAACTTAACTGCCGTCAACAGTTTTATCAAAGATACTTCCAAGATTCAGGCTTATTGATCTTGATGAACTGCCTGTAAAAACCGATAAGAATAATAACGGCAACAGCGATTCCAAAGACATACTGATTGGTGCAAAAAAACAACTTGAGATAAAAGCCAGGAATATATTCATAGAAGGATCAAATGAACCTAATTATTATAAGGGAGGAGACCCGCCATCAGAATGGGCTTTAAATACCGATATAATTGCAAGAGCTTTTAAAGAGGCAGGATTTGATTTAAGAACTCTTATAAATGAGGATATAACAAAGAATTTTAAAGAATATCCTGTTAAAGCAATATGGAATCAGAACATACCCGATATAGATATTGATTACAGAAGAATACAGAACATGGAAGTATTTTTTAAAAGAAATGCATCTACCCTTACATTAAATTTTGATGCGGCCAGTGATGAAAATTTAAATACCTGGCTGCCGGGGGATGTTGTTTTTTTTGATATGGACGGAGACGGATATTCCGACAATGTTGGAATTATTTCTGATTCGACAGCAAGAAACGGCAGTCCAAAAATAATATATAATTATATCGACCCTGGCTATACGACAGAAGCAAATATTTTGGGAAGCAAAATTATAACAGGGCATTACAGATATCCTTAAATTATAAAATATAAGCAGCAATGATTCATAAATTAAAAATTAATATTTTTATTCTTAGGAATATTACTATTTTTTTGCTTTTAATTTTAATAACTCAGGTTTTGTTTTTTTTAAAACCGGCGGCAGTTGAGGCAACCACTCTTCAGGAGCTTGCAAACAACATATCCAAATTAAGCACAGATGAGCAAAATTTACTTGAGGAAGTGGTGGCTGCGGAAACCCAGATTGAGCAAAAAGAAAGAGAGATAGAAAGTTATCAGGAACAGCTTGATACCTTTGAAATTGAACTTAAGGATTTATATACGAAAACAACACAGCTGGAAAAAAATATGAGCGGCATTAAAGCAAAGATACAGGAAAATGCGGTAAAATCCTATAAATATGGCAACGATGATGTTGCAAAGCTTATTATCAGTGCCAGGAGTTTAAATGAAATTGCTACTGTGATTTATATTTACAGACGTATGATAAGGGAGAATAATTCCCTTATGGAGGAATTAAAAAGTGAGAAAGAAAGATATGAAATGACTTTCAGAAAATCCGAAGATACAAAAAACAGGATATCCGAACTGAAGGATCAAATTATAAAAGAGAAGGATGTATTGGCTGCTTATTTGAAAGATAAGCAAAATCTGCTTTCTCAGGTAAAAAGCGAAAAATCCAATTTTGTAAATCTGCTTGCCGAAATCAAACAAAGAATAAATCAGATCCAGCCTCCCGGCCTGGTATTGGTTGGTGAATGGGACATGGTTGCAACCGCATATTTTAGCGGGGGAGGCGGTTTAAACGGGAATGGGATAACATCAATAGGGCTTCGTACCAAAAGGGGAATTGTTGCTGTTGACCCGAAAATTATTCCGTTAGGAACAATACTTTATATACCAGGATATGGAGAAGCACTGGCGGCAGACACCGGAGGATGGGTCAAAGGCAACAGGATAGATCTTGTTTTCGATAGTCTTGAGGAATGCTACAGGTATGGCAGA
>JAJFVM010000003.1 GCA_021371805.1 bacterium | reverse complement strand
GGCTTCCGGGATATTGGGCGAGATTGAACGTAAAAGAATCATAATTGTCTATTATCAAAATATCCGGGTTATTTCTTATGTTTTTCTTCATTTCTTATTTCCGTTTATTTTTTATATTTTTAATATTCTTTTAAATTTTAATAAAACTTATGGCTCGTTTTATGCTGATATTTTTAACCAAATTTTAATTTTTTAAAGACGAGCTTATTTTATAAACCAGACTTTCGACATCTTTCAAACCTTCCTTAAAATTTTTTGAACTTAATAAAAGAGATAATATTTTGCTTCCCATAATGATTGCATCGCAATATGTTTTTATTTCATTTATCTGCCCAATAGTTGATATCCCGAATCCTAAAGCTAAAGGAATATCAGTGATATTTTTCAGCTTTTTTAAAAAATCTATCACTTCGGGATTAACGGTATTTCTGATTCCTGTTACCCCTTTGACTGAAACGCAATACAAAAAACCTCTGCTTAAACTGCTTATTTCCCTGAGTCTTTTTTCATTTGATGTAAGCGATACAAGCAAAATATTGTCTAACGGGCTGTCTTTAAAACAATTTTCATAATTTTTAAATTCTTCCAACGGTAAATCAGGGATTATAAGACCATTAGCTCCTGAGACTGCAGCTTTATATAAAAACTTTTCAATGCCATATCTATAAACGGTATTAAAGTAAGTCATTAAAACAACAGGAATATTGCTTTTGCCCCTGATTTCAACTACTGAATTAAAAACCTTATCTGTGTTTATGCCGTCATCAAGAGCAATTTTTGAAGTAGATTGGATAACAGGCCCATCAGCAAGAGGATCGGAAAACGGAATGCCGATTTCAATTATATCGGCACCATTTTTATCAAGCGCATAAACCAGTTTTATATAATCTTCAAGGGTTGGATACCCGCATGTAACAAAGGGGATAAATCCTTTTTGTTTCCTGATTTTAAGTTCTTCGAATTTTCTTTTTATAGGATCATTAAAATTTCCATCCATACTTTTTTTATTTAAATTGATTTTTTTTGTATCTGCCTCATTGCAATAAACATTTATCTTCTTTAATTCCTGGATACTTTTATTTTTATTATCTTTATTTATATTATTTATTAACATTATTCTCTCCCGATTATAATTTTATTAATCTTTTTTCATTTTGCTGTTTTAAAATCTGAAATAAATATATTTGAAACATTTGAAAGCCAGAATTTATAACAAGAGCTTTAAAGAAAATTCAGCACTGATTCGATATCCTTATCCCCTCTTCCTGAAAGATTGACAATTACTATCTTATCTTTACTTAGTTTTGGGGCTAAAATCATTGCATATGCCAAAGCATGAGAACTTTCAAGTGCAGGTATAATACCTTCTATTTCCGATAAGGTTTTAAAAGCATTTATAGCCTCACTATCCAGAATATGGACATATTTTACCTTACCTTTTTCTTTTAAATAGACATGTTCAGGCCCAATTCCGGGATAATCAAGCCCTGCCGATACCGAATATGCCTCTTTTATCTGGCCGTAATTATCCTGAAGCACGCTGCTGAATGCTCCCTGAAAAATCCCTTTTTCGCCTGCAGTAAGAGAAGCTCCATGCATTCCGCTGTCTATTCCTTTCCCGCCGGCTTCAACCCCGATCAGCTTTACCTTATCGGTTTCACTAAGGAACGGGTAAAAAATACCTATTGAATTGCTTCCTCCGCCAACACAGGCAATTATATAATCCGGCAGAGAACCTTCGGAATTCTTTATCTGTTTTTTTGTTTCAATACCTATTACCGACTGAAAATCCCTGACCATTGTCGGATAAGGATGAGGTCCTACAACTGAACCTAAAACATAATAAGTGTCATCAATATTGGAAACCCAATATCTTATCGCTTCATTTACTGCATCCTTCAATGTCCTGCTTCCGGAATTTACCTCGATAACTTCTGCCCCGAGAAGTTTCATTCTTGTTACATTCGGATGCTGCCTTTCAATATCGACACTGCCCATAAATATTTTACATTTCATATTGAACAAAGCAGCAACTGCCGCAGTTGATACACCATGCTGCCCCGCACCTGTCTCTGCAATTATTTTGTTTTTACCCATTCTTTTTGCCAGCAAAACCTGCCCGAGAGTATTGTTTATTTTATGTGCCCCAAGATGACAAAGATCTTCTCTTTTTAAATAAATTTTGGCACCTCCTAAATAACTGGTCAGCCTTTCTGCAAAATAAAGAGGTGTGGGTCTGCCTG
>JAJFVM010000236.1 GCA_021371805.1 bacterium | reverse complement strand
CCCGCAAAAGTACCCAGGATATTTGCCTTGCCTCCATAAAGTGAAGCTCCACCTAGAAATACTGCTGTCAATATTAACATCTGCATACCATCCCCATTTTGAACCATTCCGACACCAGTCATGCCCGATATGAGAATACCTGCAACGGAAGCACACATTCCTACGATTATATAATTCAATGTCCTGATTTTTTGAACTTTAATCCCGGCAAGAAAAGCAGCCTTGGGATTTAAACCAATTATCTGCACCCTGCGCCCGTATTTTGTTTTATTTATAAGAAAATAAAATACTATAAAAAATAAGATAACGAGTATTACAGGAAATGGTATATTACCCAATCTTCCATTACCGATAAATTTCAGAACTTTATTTTGCAATAAAATTGATTGTCCATTCGTAAGAGTAAGTGATAATCCCTGCAGAATACCAAGCATGCCAATAGTTGTTATCAAGGGATGTATCCCTGTTCTGGTTGTAATAATACCATTTACTGCACCTATTAAAGCACCGACAGCCAATCCTATCAGCAGACAAATCCATATATTAATACCCTTACTGTAAACAATAGCCATTACTATTCCGGTAAGCCCGGCATTTGCACCGACTGACAAATCGGCATCTGCACCAAGTAATGCAAGACTCATACCTACTGCAACAATTCCTATATAAGAAATATTCTGAAGCATGGATATTAAGTTTTCAATTCCGTAGAATTTTTTACTTAATAGTGAAAAAATAAGAAATATCATTACTAAAGCTATAAATAAAATAGCTGTAGTCGAAATATTTATTTTTTTTCTTTTAGAAACATCCGCATCAATTTTTAAATTCTCCATTTATACTCCTCTTAGTTTATTCCGCTAGCAGCTTTCATTAATTTTTCCGCATTAAACTCGTTTTTATTAAACTCTCCAGTAATATTTCCTTCGTACATCACAATTATTCTATCCGAAACACCTAAAACTTCCTGAAGCTCAGAAGAAATCATTAATATTGAAACACCCTGTTCGCATAAATCTTCCATAAGTTTATAAATTTCAACTTTTGAACCAACATCTATTCCTATTGTTGGTTCGTCAAGTATCAGAATTTTTGAGCCGCTTTCAAGCCATCTTGCCAGAATAACTTTCTGCTGATTACCCCCTGATAAACTTTCAAGCAGGGTCTCTGCAGAAGGAGTTTTTATATTTAAGGAATCAATCCATTTTTTTGCCTTTTCTTTTTCAATTTCACTACTTAAAAATGCCCCATTTCCTAATGAATTAATATTGGCAAGAGTAATGTTACCTTTAACATCCATCAAGAGAGCTGCACCTTCATTTTTCCTATCAGAGGGGACCATACCCATGAAATATTTAATTGAGTCTACGGGATTTTTTATGTCAACTTTTTCTCCATTTATTTCCAAAGTCCCTTTTTCCTTAGGAAATGCTCCATAAATTGCCCTTATTAACTGGCTTCTTCCGGAACCAAGTAATCCGTATAAACATAAAATTTCACTTTTTTTAAGCTGGAAATTAATATCTTTATAAATATTTCTAAAAGAAAAGTCCTTTACTTCAAGAACAGTATTTCCGATTTTAATATCTCTTTTGGGATACATTTCTCCAAGATCTCTGCCTATCATCATCTTTATAAGTTCATCATTGTTAGTATCAACAGTATTAACAATACCTTCCATAACTCCATCTCTAAGTACAGCAACTCTGTCGGTAATTTTGAAAATTTCACTTATTTTATGGGAGATAAATATTACAGCTATTCCTTCTTTTTTAAGACCCCGAATAATTTTAAAAACGGTATCTATTTCTTTTTCATTTAAAGCTGAAGTAGGTTCATCCATAATTAATATTTTTGCCTTTTTATGGATTGCCCTTCCTATTTCAACTATCTTCTTTTCTGCCGGCGTCAAATCTCCAACTACGGTATTCGGATTAATATCTACTTCAAGCTTTTTTAATATGGATTTAACTTCTTCATACATCCCTTTCCAGTCAATAATTTTTGATCTCCCTTTATGAAGATATTCACCTGCAAATATATTTTCTACAATGGTAAGCCTGTCAAGAGTAGTAATTTCCTGATAGATAACTCTTATCCCTCTTGCCAGAGCATCAGCGGGTCTGTTAAAAATCACTTTTTCGCCTTCAAGATAAATTTCTCCTGAAGTCAAAGTATAGGTGCCTGATAATATTTTAATTAAAGTACTTTTCCCTGCTCCGTTTTCTCCCAAAAGACCGATAATTTCACTCTTTTTAAGATTAAAATTAACATCCTTCAGCGCTTTTACACCAGGAAATTCCTTACTGATATTATTCATTAATAATAGATATTCGTTATTTTCCAATTTTACCTACCTGCATTTTTTGATATTTTTTAAAATGCAAACTTAAGAATTCTTTTAAACCCTTATTTTATTAATAGGGTTATTTATTTTACTAAATAACCCTATTAATTTACTTACTCAATCTTACTATTATTTTATCATTTTATTGGTAGTACTCGCTTAAATTATCTTTGGTAACCATATCGCTTTCTACATACATAAAATCAGGAATCGGGTCACCCTTTAAAAGCGCAAGTACTGCAGGGACAATATAACGGCCATAATGTTCCGGGAAGTAAGCAGCTCCGGCATCCAACTTTCCATCTTTGATGTTCTGAACACTTGATTTATCCACACCCTGATTAATAAATAAAACATTCTCTCTGTCAAATACACCAGCTGCTTCAAATGCAGCTATCGCACCGGTCATTGACTGATCATTATGCATATAAATAATCATGTTCTTTGCTTTAGGATGTGCAGCCAGAACTGAAGAAACTGCAGTCTGACCTTTATCAGAAACTCCACCGGTATCAATCTCTACAATTTTATCCTTAACTTTGTCACCATATTTATCAGTCAATACTTTGATAACACCTTTTGTCCTTTCAAGAACTACAGCTCCACCTTGAGGCAATTCACCAGCAATAATCAAATCAACATTATCAATACCACCAAATTTTGATTCAATCTGATCTGCAATCCACTGCCCTGCCAGCTTTGCTGTTCCACTGTTATCTACACCCATGAAGTTATGGTCTGGAATTGGGACATCAATAGCAAAAATCGGGATGTTTGCAGTATCAAATTTTTCAGCTATAGCTATATTTGAATTCTCATCCATTCCGAATTCAACAAAAACCTTTGGATTTTTTTGAAGCATGATATCTGCATTTGAAATACAAAGTGAAATGTCTGCCTGGTTATCAATAATATAAACATCATTTTTTGCAAATCCGGCAAGTTCGGCATGTTTTTCTATATCACTTTGAACATCAGCACAGAATGGGAATGAAGCTACTTCATTTGCAAAAGCAAAATTTTGTCCTTTTCCGGGAGTATCAGGATATGCCGCAACTTTTTCTGCATCTTCTCTATACTTAAGATAGGAAGCATAAATTGTAGAATATTTTTCCTTAGCCATCGCTTCAGTTACTTTCCCTTTATCTGCTGCATCTATTCCATCAATATTTGTACTAAAATACCATACGCCGGTTTTTGCTGCTGTAGTAGTTTCGGCAGCGGCGGTGGTCTCAGCTGCGGTAGTAGTTTCAACAGCTGCAGTGGTCTCAGTTGTAGTTGTACTGCAGCCTATAGCTAAAGTCATAATTAATGCTGCAACAACACAAACTACAAATAAAATTTTTACCCTTCTCATTCTTTAACTCCTTTTTAGTTCATTTTGATTAATATAAAGAATTTAAAAAAAGACTTTTATCTCACCTTCCTTTCAAATATTTTTTGATTAACCGTTTAATCATATTTAAAAAAATAAATTTTCTTAAAATTTCTGAAAATTACCAAACGAATACGTACGGCCTAAAACAACACTATTTTAAACTCGGTGAAAAAAGAACCATAACCTGTTTATTCTTCGCTTATTATATATTTATTATGAATTATTATGAATTAATTTGTTCTAAAATATAATTTTTATTTACGTTTGTCAATAATAATTTGTTATTTTGATACTTCTTATTATAACAATAATAAAATTATATCTTAATGCATCGACAAGCTTATTGTAAGAATTACCAAAACAATAAATGTTATAA
>JAJFVM010000235.1 GCA_021371805.1 bacterium | reverse complement strand
TCGATAAAAATTACAACTGCAATAAAAAATATAAAAATATAAAATAAATAATATAAAATTCTTGCTATCCAGACTTTATACATTTCAAATTTTCCTTAATTAAAATTTTACTATATTTAAATTTATTTTAAGATATTGACTATGCGATTCAACATTATTATTTTATAAAAAAACGCTGCCCCATGTTAATGTTATAATTTATCCGCTTCCCATATTTTTTAACTTTACTGTCTTTCTATTTTGGTAAGATTTTTTTTAAATGAAAAACATTTATTCATTTTACTTTCTTTTGCCTTCACTATCCAGATATTGTACTACATAATTAAATATTGTGTGAGCGACAACTGCTGAGCCTTCGGGTGTATAATGAACCCAATCAGCTATATAAGCTTCCGGATTCTGGGAAAGAGGACCATAAAGGTCTATGACCGGTACGCCATACGAAGCACCAATCTGATAAATCACCTTCTGGTAATTCTGCCAGTCGGATTTTGCAGGTTCTTTATTTGTGTCAATAAAACCCAGGCTTTCAAGAAAAACAGTGGCATTTATATTTTTAGCTTTTTGTACAATAGAGCTAAGATAATAGCTGAATTTATCTGTTCCGCTTCCTATATCATTTGTGCCATATCCTATAATCACTATCTGCGGATTATATTTCCCAATGCTTGAATCAAACCGTTGGAAACCGCCGGATGACATCTCAGCCTTTACTCCGCTTGCAATGACATTATAATCAGAATGTGCAAAAGTTGACTCAAGTATACTGTCAAGTATCTGCGGCCAGCTTGAAAGTGCGATAAGCGAATCACCCAGACATCCTATAGTTACCTGATAATTACCCTTCACTTTTGCTTCCGCATTTTGAAATTTAAAATCCGTTCCGTTTGAAGAAAGTTTGAATTCTGTTTTTACAGCTCCTCCCCCGGTCATTTTTGGCAGGACCTGAAGTTCAAAATAAGCTTCTTTTTTTTCACCCATACCAATCTCATCGATTTCAAATAAAAGCATATTATTCTCTGAACTTATTTTTGCACCGTCACATTTTGCAGAATTTTTGACATATACGGTATTTTGCGGAGCAGGACAGGTAAACTTTATATCTCTGGCCGTTCTTTCGCCATTATTTTCTATAATTGCTTTTACCGTAAGCACATCTCCGGCCCAGAGAAATTCCCCGTTTTTATCAGCAATACTGATTTTTGAATTGCTCAGATCCGGAAACAGCCTTACTTCACCATTTGCTTCTGCACTAAGATTATCTCCCTGCATTGTTTTTAAATTTACTGTTTCATTGATTTTTTCGTTGTCTTCAAAACCCGTCAGCACTTTTAATCTATAAGAAAAATCAACAGATTTGTTTATCTCAAGTGTATCAAGCTTCCATACTAACTTATCTCCTGAAATCTCATAGTTGTACGGTATGATAGAATTCTTAACTATACTTGTCTTGGGTGGAATTGCTGCCGTTACCTCAACACCTGTTGCATTCATGTCGCCGGCATTTTCCGCATTTAATTTAAAACCTACTTCGTCTCCCATCCTTATATCTCCGCCATTTATATCTTCGATACCCAATTTGCTTATTTTAATCTCAGGAGAACTTTTGATTTTATAAATTAAGTTATTTTGTATCTTACCTGTAATTTTTTCATCTGAAACAATATAATTTATATCTGTATCCTGAAATTTTATCACCATTCCGTTATTCAGAGGTTTATCTGCAAGTAAAGTAATCAATATTTTTTTACCTTCATTTTTTTTAAGATTTTTACTTTCAAATACTACCAGATTCTTATCCTCGAAATACATGCCTGGCTGGTCACTGGTTTGAAATTTGGCATACCGGGGAATATGAAACCCTGCCGTAAAATCTTTTACTTCTCTGTTGCCTGTATTTTTATAGCTAAGTTCAATTATTATTTCACTGCCTGGTGCTATGACATTTGAGCTGACTGTTTTAATATAATTAAAGTCTTTGTCATCAAAATTTGGTTCGAGATAAACAAGAAAATAATAAGATATAAATCCGGCAATAGTTAGTACAACAATTGCAATAATAAATATGTTTAATACTGAACGCAGCTTTTTTTTAATGTCCATTTGCATACCATAGCATGATAAAAAATCCTGAATCTATGAGGAAAACAATCAGATAAGATATTCCGATCAGCAAACCTTTTTTTTTCTTTGAAGCAAATTTTGTAATTCTTAACAGCTCAATTATTATAATACCTATAATATAAATATAAACAAAAGTAAGATACTTATTTGCAAAAAGTTTATGAAAGAATTCTGCATAAGGATGATTGTTATACCATGGTACTTCCCTTAAATTTTCAAAATAATTAACATCTATCTTAAATACCTGACCTTCCGGATTATTCAAATATTTTCCTACATTTATTCTTGATGCGTCATACTGGCCGTTTACTTTTAAATCAAATTCGATATAGCTGTAATTTGAATCAGAAATTACAATTTCATCAGCATAATCTTGTGCACTTAGTTTGGCATTAAAATCAATTTCCTTCTTTGAAATATTTATTTTATCATCATTTTCAATTCCAAGTTTTTCAACACTGTCAAAACTGCCGTCAGTTTTTACTGTTCCGCTGAAACTGTTGTCTCTTCTATCGGCACTCCAAACCAGACGAATATTGTTACTGCTGTCTTTCCAGATATAATAGCCAAAACTAGCCCCGGGAATAATAAGAGGTTTGCTGCATGAAGTGAGCAATCCAATTAATAAAATCCCTGAAATCAGTAATAATAATAAAAAATTACTGTTTTTCTTTTTAGAATTTAGCTGTTTTTGCGTCTTCATTTAATAGTTATCAAATTTTAAATAATAAATAAACATATCCCGTAATTCTAAATTTATAAACTTTTAAGAAAACAACTCTGCTTTTCATATTTTTAAAAAGTTATAAATTTAATTTATACGGAAACAAACCATTTTCACCGATACTACGGAAACTATATTTTTATTCGATATTTTTTATATCTGTGTTTTCCAAATCCCTGTTTGCTTTTTTATTAAACAAATAAATAAGATAAATCATCCATAAAGAGATCCCTGTAAATACGCTTCTGAATATGTTTACAAACTTTTCCGCATCATAGAATCTGTTTATAAGCGGAATCGGGCCAGTCATGAAAATAAAGAACCTGTGGTCGATGGGGGTTAATACGAATGTAGTAACCAGATCACCCCAATAAATAAGAATCACAAGTAAAAATAGGAATTGCGCCCAATGCAGGTAATAAAATCCCTTTTCTTTTACACATACATACAACACAAAAGGTACTGTCCACAAAAGATATTGGGGATGGAAATATGATATTGCCACATAAAGAAGATAAACTATGCCGCTGTACGTAATAAGCAGTTCAAAAGATTTAACCTTTTGTTTTATAAAACTTAGTATGATGATAGTGTAAACAGCGATGAATATAAATATTCTATCATGGATTACCAGATCAAGCTTTGCTGATATTATATAGTTGAACTGTTCGGCATTTAAAAGTGAAAATATTACACTTTTCCCAAAATATAAATATGAAAAAGCTTCGATTCCAAGCAATCCGGACAATCCTATTGCAATCAGTATTATATAATCTCTTTTCTTTTGAACAAGAAATATGATAAAAAGAGGAAGTATCATTATGGGGAAAAATCTTAATGCTACGGCAAGAGCAAGTATTATTATTGCCCAGTACTTTCTTTTTTTCTTTGCCAGAAGAATTGCAATTAAAGTGACAAACAATCCTATAATATCATGCCTTGCAAAAACATATAAAACAAAAATTACAATGGGGCTGAAAATCCAGTATTTAAACAGCTTTAACTTCTTTTGTGCATCATTATCAAAAAAGATTCTCAATAGTAAAAACACACAGCCCATATCAAAAAAGAAATACAAAAGCTTAAATAAAAAAAGGACTACAAATATATTGTCGCTCTGGACAAA
>JAJFVM010000229.1 GCA_021371805.1 bacterium | reverse complement strand
GCTGCCGCACCGCTTCCAACCACTATAATATCTGTCTCATAATTCCAATTATTTTCACCCATATGATAACCTTATCTGATAAATTTTATTTTAAATTAT
This sequence comes from bacterium, assembly GCA_021371805.1. Taxonomy (GTDB): domain Bacteria; phylum Actinomycetota; class Humimicrobiia; order Humimicrobiales; family Humimicrobiaceae; genus JAMDDL01. The sequence continues at coordinate 3,985 of JAJFVM010000229.1, read as the reverse complement.
AACCTTCAGATCCTTTTCACTTCCCCTTGTGCAATAATAAATTTTGTCAAATCCAAGCTCCTGCTGAATCGGGCATCCGGGGCAAACACAGCCAAATTCAGATACTATGCACTTGCTTTTGCCTGACTGGGACAGACAAAATGCCAGTTTTTCACCGCAATTAAAATAGGAAGGACAGTACCCGCAAATACATGATTTTGCTGCTTGTTCTTGAGTCATATTATTTTTTTAATATTATAATAAATCCAATATTTAAATATTTTCTAAATATTGACCTTTATGGTGTCACCCTCAATTTTAACTTCATAAGAAGGCTCGTTCTTTGTTTTAAGTTTTAAGAAGCCCATTTTTGGTCCTGAAATGCTTTGCCCTGTTGTGATATCAAATTTTGAACCATGGCTTGGACATGTAACTATTTTTCCATCCAATTTACCCTTTGAAAGGTCTGCACCCATATGAGTACACTTTCCGCCAATTGCATAGTAGTTCCCTTCATAGTTAACAACCAGTATATTATTGCCCTGAACTATATAAGCCTTCATTGTTCCTTCAGGTATCTCGCCTGTTTTTCCAACTTCTAAATATTCCACTTTTATCTCCTTAAAAAATATTGTCATTAGATTTTATAGATTAACCTTTTCTCTTTTCCCTCATTTCTTTTTCAATCCGGTTGCCTGAGGATTATTCCAGATGACTGCCGTCGCAAAATGGTTTATTAGAGCTTTTGCCGCAGCGACATAAGGTTACACGGTTGCGAATTTCATAAGTTATACCATCCGCTGATTCAACTGGAATGCCGCCTCGCACCCAGAGGGGACCCATTTTCCCGGCTTGAGTATCTTTAACCAGACCAATAGATGGTTCGAAATCAGGTTCAATTGCCTTTCCATCTTGATCCCAGGTTACCAGCCTTCCTGAAGGGCAATCACTGGCTTCCTCAATAGCTTTTTGCCTGGCATCCGGGTTATCGGATTGTTGAGTGAGCTCCCATGTTCCACCAGCGCGGTGGCAGAAACGGGCGCTGGCACAGAAATCCTGTGCGTCAGTAAGATTAAGAGCAGGACCATTTATTTCACTAGCTTGTTCCAGATATGGGGTGTTGATAGCTTCTTCCGTACCATTAAACTGAATCCTGGCATGGGTACCGTCACAATAAGGTTTGTTCTGGGAATGGCCGCAGCGACAAAGAGCATAGTTTTCCTGGTTTGAATATTTCTTGCCTTCTTTCCATCCATGACATTGTTCATCAGCATCAACACATATGTTTTGCTCCGATAGTGGTGCTCCACCCGATACCATATAAGGACCGTTCTTAGTGACCTTGACCTTATATTGGGTTTCTTTTTGAGCATTATTTTTTGTTTTTACCATTATTTTGTTTTCTCCTTTAAATAAATAATAGACCTATCATATTATTAATTGTAACTAATCTGTTTTTGGCGTTCTTGCATCAGTTCGGCCAGCGGATCTAACCCATTTACCAATGCCTGCAATTGTTCCAGGCTCAACTGCACCAGATAACCTGACATTTCATTTGATATACTATCTCTTAGGCCGGTTATCAACTTTTTGCCTATAGCTGTGGTTTTTAATACCAGCATTCTTCATAGTAAGAAGTATTCAAAAATAAAAAAACCAGCAGAGTTAACCTGTAAGCCGAGTTCTGTGCCTGAATGCAGAACTGCATTCAGCGGTAGCCATCTATCTCGGACAAATATTGCTATTTGCCTCAAGCGACCAACCCGAAAGAAGAACGGGCAGCTCCATATCCTCCCTATTTGGTCTTGCTCCGGATGTGGTTTTCCTGGCCAGCCTGTTGCCAGACTGCCGGTGAGCTCTTAACTCGCCATTTCACCCTTACCGGCATTTTACTTATTTTTAAAGTTCATCAAAACTTAAAAGTTTTATGAACAATTTAAATGTCCGGCGGTATCATTTCTGTTGCACTTTCAGTTAGATAAAGCTTTCGCAATATCTACCCGGGTGTTACCCGGCATCCTGCCCTGCGGAGCTCGGACTTTCCTCAAGGAATTAAAACCTAATTCCCTGCGACTACCCGGCTAACTCTGCCGTTTGATTAAAATGATAAACCGAATTTTATAAAAATCAATACCTCCATATACAATAATTTAAGGCTCTATGATTTTTGTTGGTTTCCTTAAAATTACCTGATCGAGTTCAGATTCAGTTCAATATTTACCAGTTTGTCTGCTTCCTTGTTCTTATCACGCAAAATATGAAAAATCCTGAATTGCTTTAAATCCGCCGCTTCCTGTTTGATTTGCAAAACCATTTTTTTTAAATATTCATCTTTGATCTTCCAATATCCGTTAATCTGGTTATATGCAAGACTGCTGTCGGTATAAACAGTGACTTCATCGGGATTATATTTTTTGGAACTAACCAATGCCTCAAGTATCGCAAGATACTCCGCATAATTATTTGTTTTCTCCCCGATATATTTCGAATACTGCTCCAACTTTTCATTATCATTGCCATATATTATGAAGCTGATTGCCGCCGGACCTGGATTTCCTCTTGAGCCGCCATCCGTATAAACTTCAATAATTTTATTCTCTGAATTCTTCATTAATCAGGTCAATTTCTCCTCTGTATTTTATAATTATCCTTTTACATGTCGGGCATTTATATACTTCATTTAAATTGTTCATATGCAAAGCCTCTCCTGTCGACATTTCCATATTGCATGCAAGACACATTCTTTCCTTTAGAATACCGACAGCAATTCCGCCCCTTTTTTCCTTGACTTCTCTGTATTTTACAATCATATCATCCGGGATTTGTTTTAAAATTTCCGATCTCTTTCCACGATATTTATTTAATTTGTCTTCTATAACTTTTATGCCGCCGTTGATTTCATCTTTTAATTTATCAACATAGGAGGAAATCTTTTCTTTTTTTTCTTTCTCGGACTTTATCGACTCATTTATATCATCGATCTTAATCATTATTTCCAGCATCCTGTTTTCAGTATCTTCGTTTGCTTTTCTTACGCTTACAATTTCTTCCTGAAGACTCACTATTTCTTTTGCGCTTGTTATGGTGCCGCTTGATAATTTCTGTTCATTTTTCTTGATTTTTTCATTTTTCATTGCCAGATCATCATCAAGCTTTTTTCTTTCCTTTTCAAGTTCGTTATAGCTTGAAAGCAGCTTGTTATAATTTTCTAAAGTTTCATTTAATTCTTCTTCTCTTGTTTTAAGTTCTTCATTTGCTTTCAGCTTATCGATTTCCCTTTCAAGGAAAGCAATTTTACTGTCGGATAATTGTAATTTATATAAATTAAGGAGATCAAAATTTTTATCTTCCAATGAAATACCTCCAGGGTAATTCTTTATTATTGCTTTTTAAAATTTTTAAGCCAAGATGCATCCTATTGCTTAAACCACTTAGAATCTCGTGAATATGGCTGACGGCAAATAATTCAGATTCTCCGTGACCAAGCTCTATTACTAATTTGCCGATTTCCGAAAGCATCTGAGCATTGTGGTAATTAACTTCTCCGCAGACTAGAGCATCAAAATCCAGATCTTTTATCTCTTCGACAATCGAATTTATGCTTCCGTTTACTACTGCAATTTTTTTTATCTCTTTTCCGGAATTAAAAAGATTATTTTTAAAAATATATCTGAAGTTAATTAAATTTAATTTGTCTTTTATGAAATTTAAAAAATCATTTAAAAACAACGGTTCTTCTAAATCGCCTATTCTTCCTATACCTCCTTCCTCAAATTTATTTTCAAGTTGATAAACATCATAAGCCGGTTCTTCATATGGATGGGCTTTCATTACACTAGCAATTAATTCGGCAAGTTTTCCCGATGGGATAATGCATTCAAGTTTAACTTCTTCAACAAAGCTCAGGCTGTCCTTTTCTCCTATAAACGGATTTGCATTCGCACCTGGTTTAAAACTTCCCTTTCCTTCCGTTTTAAATGTGCAGCATGAATAATCTTTCCATTGC
>JAJFVM010000004.1 GCA_021371805.1 bacterium | reverse complement strand
CTGTATAAGGCAGGATTGCGAGGTTGCCAAACTTGAAAAAGAAATTGCCGATCTAAAAACAGAGCTTGACCGAGTCCAGTGTGATGAATGTATGGACTTGCAAGATGAGAATATAAAACTTGAAGAAGAAAATGCAGAACTGGAATCCAAACTTGCTTCTATAAAATACCTGGATAAAAAAGAAGTAAGGAAAATATTTAAAGGATATTGTTTATCTAAGCGTTACGATATGCAGCCTTTCGGGATAGGCTTAAAAGGATTTGGGATAGAGCCTTTTATTACTGCTATTTGCAAGCTTGCAATCCCAGAGATTAATAGGGATAGAATAAAAAAAGAATTAAACCATGAAAATGAAAATTTAATATCGGTAATATTTGAAATAATTTCAAGATGTTTCATTGATTATGAAAAATTACCAAAAGCCGAAGATATCTGCGGAATTTTAAAATCAGATAAAATCATTAAGAAGTTAGGAGAAAATAATGTTTAATGAAGCAATAAAAACCTTAAATAGTAGAATTGATGTTTATCAAAATAGAATCAATATGCGCTATCTTACATTAGAGGGAATTAAAAATTGTAGCCAAAAAATTAAAGAACTCGAGCAGGCAATCGCAATACTTGAAAGAGAAGGTAAAAATGGATATTAAAAAATTTTTACTATTTTATTCAATAAGTATAATTGTCGGTTGGATTGCTGTAATTTTAATAATTATATTTTATAAATAGGTGCTTAAGAGAAGGTAAAGAATGGACGAATTAGATTTTAATGATCCTTACTGTGAAATCAGAGGTGTGCAAATAGATTATAGACCATTGCCAGAATGCAAGAATCTAGACACTTACGGGGAAATTTGTGTTAAATGCAATGAATGTAAAAGATTTGATATGGAGGAATTATGAATAAAGAAGAATTGAAAAATATAATTATTAAGGAAATAATCAAAGATATAGGAGTAGGTAATATTCAGGCAACAAGAATTGCAGATAGCATAATATCTAAAATTCCAGAACAAATAATTACCGAAGACAAGATTCTTGAAGTTTTGGAAGAACATTCTGGAAAAGATAAGTTCGGAAAATATTTTAAAATTTATGAAGGAGTTTGGCAAAGATTTGCTCAAGAAATCCTGCAGGATAAAGGCTGGAAAGCGGTAGCAAAGGGGAAAGTAACACAGGCTAATGAATATTATGAAGATGGCGCATTAGTTAATGACGAGAGTGTAACTGATTTATTAAGTAGTTTTGATGGCAAGAATATTGAAATTGCAGTAAGAGAGGTTAAATGACCTTAATAATTTACATTAACAAAGACGACACATGGCTTGAGAAAATAAAAGAATATGCAAAGCTTAATAACTGGAGTTTAAGCAAGGCAGTAAGGCAGATTTTAAAGGCTTTTGTAAAAGTGAATATGTCTGATAGTAATAAGACTACAACGACTATTGGATTAGACCAACGGGGGGCAGATAATTCTATAACTGATTTGTTTGCCGCCAATCTAAAAAAAGTTACAGAAAAAAGATTAGAAGATTTTAATAAAGCCGTAGAAGTATTTACAGAACCTGAACCTGAAAAAACAGACATAGCTGATTTTGAAGCAAATATAATGGGTAAGGTAAATCAGGAAAAATCAAAAGATGTGGAAGCGTGCATTAAGGAACATACAAATGATAAAGGAGAAATAAGCTGTTATTTCTTTGACAATGCCCGCGAATATCACCCATACTGTAAAAAGGATTGCTGGACACAGGAGCATATCTGGGGAAAGAGGGTGAGACCGTAATGGGATACTACATTTCAAACATGATAGGAATTAGAACCAGTGGAGTATTTGGAGGCAAAACAGATATGGCTGATATGAAAAACAGGATAGCAAAAATAGTTCTGAATATGAGAAAGTCAGGAGAATACCCAGATTTGGGAAATAAAAACGGGAACATTTCTCATTGTATGTCAAAAGAACTTAAAGCACATAAAGGCAGCTATGCAGTTATTGGAGGTGTATTTAATTACTGGGGTTTTGAGGAAGCAAAAAAATTTGTTATAGCTTTATCTAAGGAATTTCAAACTGAAGTTATGTTTATGAGCTGGGACGAACAGACAGATGAAGTACAATGCAATATCTATTTAGCTGGCAAGCCTTTGCTTGAAGTATCAGAAAATCCTATTGGTAAAATTTTAAGAAGGACTAGTTAATGAAAATAAAATAAATTAGTAAAGGGGGTGAGACCGTGATAAAAGAAGTTTTTAAACCTTTAAGCAAAAAAGAAAAACTGCAAAATTGGCATTTAGTTTATTTTTATTTGCCAAGAATAATAGAAGTAGATAAAAAGTTTTATCGGGTTTATAGAGAATGGGTATATGCAAGAGTGCTTAGATTTGCAGATATATATAGCGATGAACAATGGGAATATAAATTTATTAATGGGGGCATAATATGAAAATCCTTTTCATCGCCAATTCAATGGAGGGGACTCTGAAATACAGAGTAAATCTTCCTGCAAAATATCTGAAAGCTGGCGTTGCGGTAGAGACAAACGTTATGAGTATGCAGGTTAAAATCTATGTCAATATTCTGGGCAGAATGCAATCTCAAATCAAATCCATAACTGATTATGATGTTGTGATCTTTCAGTATGCTAATGACCCCGATTTGATATTTCTGATTAAGAGATTAAATAAACTGGGGATTAAAACGGTTATTGATCTGGATGATGATTTGATAAACTCCAATCCGTTTTATCCTATAAAAAAAGAAACTACTGAAGGGATTATTGAAGCTATTAAGTCAGTTGACCTTGTAACGGTAACAACCGAAAGCTTGGCTGAAACTTACGGCAAATACAACCAGGTTAAGATACTGCCGAATATGATTGACATTAGTGAATTTAACAAAGACCATGAAAACAATCCTGTAACAGCAGGCTGGTATTCATCGGGAATAAGATTTGCTGAAATGAACGAAATACTTTCAGGATGGATACCTGATGGCGCTATACTATATTTAGCTGGTTCAGAAATATTCAAGAAATTCAAACATAATGGCATTTTAAATGTTGTAGATAGATTCAACCCGGCTGACATTCCGCAAATATTATCATATATAGACATCGGTTTAGTCCCTTTATCTATGTGCAAGTTTAACAACGGTAAATCAGATTTAAAAGGACTTGAATACGGAGCAATGAGTATACCATTTATTGCGTCTCCCACAGAGCCTTACAAAAAGTTAATAAAGCACGGTATAAACGGTTTTCTGGCTAAGCATGGCAGGGACTGGACGAGGTATATTAATTTATTGATAAATGACAGCAAACTAAGATACAATATGGGTAGGCAGGCAAGAAAAGTATCGGAAAGCCGTTCAATTAAGAAAAATATTAATTTATGGGAGGAAGCGTATCAAAACCATAGCTGAAACAATTAAGGATTTAATAGAAAGAGAAGAAGTTGATATAAACAGCAATGAATTTGAATCAATATCAATTACAGTCCAGGATAATAAGGTAACCGGATATAAAATCCTTAAATCTAAGAAAATTTAAATAAAGTCCTAAACGTAGAAAACGAGGGATTAAAAATTAACTTAAACGTTAGTCTTTAGTCCCTTTTTTTATTGCCAGAACAAGGAGGAGATATGAAGTACATAAAAACAGTATCAGAAATTCCCTTAGTAAATTTAATAAGCAAGGAAGACCTTGAGAATCTCAACAAGAGATTTCGCAGGAACTACAAACATGAACCGAAAACATTTGCAAGAATAATTCAGTCTTTTCGGTTCAAAGAATTAAAAAAGCTCATGGAAGAGAAACCAAAAGGAGGTTATGGTGCATAAGAAAAAAGAAAGAACAGATTTAATTGACGAACTCCGATTAAGATATGATCTGTTTGTAGAGGTGATGGAAAATCCTAAAAGAGCTGGATATATCGGTCTGATCAACAAACTGAAACCGGAAAGCAAAGAGCCTATCAATTTGAAACTGCTGGACAAGAAAACAAGAATCGACTGGAAGATAAGAAGAATAATCGAGCAACTGGAGGATATACTGGACAGGCAATAAAATATTTTTAATCTTAAAATTAACATTTTA
>JAJFVM010000201.1 GCA_021371805.1 bacterium | reverse complement strand
CTCTACCGCTTTGTTACGATTTTTATTATATGCAACTAGTTGCATTAATGCAATAATTATTTAATAAAGCTAAAGATTTTTTGTTGTTGCTTTTAATGATTTTATATTTAAAATAATCATGATATTATTTTTGTTTACATTAAAAGCAAAAGAAGTTTAATAATTAATTAAAATGTCTAATATCAGAAAAAAACATAAAAATGTTAAAACGCCTAAAATTATTGCAGCAGTTGTTGCAGTAATTTTATTATTTTCTGTAATTAATGTTGGAATCATTGCAGCAGGTTTGTTTGTTGGAAGCAGTGTTATTACAAAATTTTTTAAAGACCTGCCAGATATAAAAGATTTTTCACCAGTTGAAAATGCTCTTACCTCAAAAATATATGCTGCGAATGGCAAATTAATAGGAACCTTACATGGTGAGCAGAACAGAGAACTTGTTTCTTTCGAACAAATACCAAAAAACTTAGTTAATGCTGTAATAGCAATTGAAGATGAAAGATTTCATGAACATAACGGGGTAGATTTCGAAGGTATTTTAAGATCACTCATCGTCAATTTAAAATCAGGAGAGATTACCCAGGGTGGGAGTACTCTGACACAGCAGTATATTAGAAATGTGTATATACCTGAAGAAAAAAACACAATAACCGTAGAAAGAAAAATCAAGGAAGCGGCTCTGGCTTATCAGCTTGAAAAAATATATTCAAAAAATGAGATCCTTGAGATGTATTTAAATACTGTTTATTTTGGTGAGGGAGCTTATGGAGTTCAGGCTGCAGCAAAAACTTTCTTTAATAAAAATGTCGAGGATCTAAATCTTGAAGAATGTGCTCTTATTGCAGGATTGCCGCAGTCACCCAGCCAGTTATCACCATACGCAAATAAGCAGGCATCAATTGAAAGACGAAATAATGTCCTTGCAAAAATGTATGAACTTAAATATATAACAAAAGAAGAATATGTAAATGCGCTTAAGCAGCCGGTAATATTAGAGCGGGCTAAAGAAGAAAGTACCGATTTTGCACCATATTTTGTGGAATATGTAAAACAGGAGCTGATAAGTAAATATGGAGTAAATAAAGTATTCAAAGGTGGTTTTGAAATTTATACCACTCTTGATCCGGATATGCAGGTTTACGCACAGGATGCCATAAATGAGGTTCTTCCTGATCCGGAAGATCCGACAGGGGCTATGGTAGCTATGGATCCAACAAGCGGCTATATAAAAGCGCTGGTCGGGGGAAGGGATTTTGATACAATGAAATTTAACCTTGCAACTCAAAGCAAGAGGCAGCCTGGATCCACTTTCAAAGTATTTGCTCTGATTGCTGCACTTGAGCAAGGTATAAGTCCTTATATGACATTTAATCCCAATGGTCCTATAGAGTTTGAAATTCCAAGCAGCAAACCATGGGAAATTTCAAATTATATGGGGGAAAAATATCCTGATGCGTCAGAGATGAATATAATCGAAGCTACAGTAAAATCCGTAAATGTTGTTTATGCACAGCTCATTATGAGAGTTGGCGGCGATGCAGTTTCAAGAATCGCTAATGCCATGGGGATAGAAACTCCGCTTGAGGGCTATCCCGCTATCGGACTTGGGGGTCTGACAACCGGCGTATCTCCTCTTGAAGTCTGCACTGCTTTTTCAACAATTGCCGATTATGGAGTAAAACATGATCCGGTCGCAATATTGAAAGTAGTTGATAAGGATGGAAATGTACTGGAGGAATACAAAGAACCACAAAAAAAGCAGGTTATCTCTGCGATAAATGCCTATAGAGCCATTGAAATAATGAAGCAGGTTGTCCAAAGAGGAACAGGAACAAAAGCAAGACTTGAAGACAGAGAAGTTGCCGGAAAAACAGGTACTACACAGGAAGCAGAAAACGCATGGTTTACAGGGTTTACAACTAATCTGGCAGCATGTTTCTGGATGGGTTACCCGGAAGAAAATAAAAAAATGAGTTCAGTGCATGATTTAAGAGTTCAAGGTGGCGCACATCCTGCAATGATGTGGAAATTATTTATGGAAAAAGCAACAAAAAGTCTGCCCATTGAAAAATTCCAAAAACCTGCAGATGATTTATTTAATCTTCAGGTAACCACAAATGCCGAAACAGGGCAGGTCATGGTGCCAAACAGATTTACTCCTCCTGACCAGATATCCGTCGCTCAATTTCATTATGGAGCAGAACCAAAAGAACAGGTGCCTATTACTGATGCTGACATGCCGGTTCTTCCATTTGTATGTCTTATACCCATAGATCAGGCAAACCAGATGCTCAGGGATGCTGGATTTACAAACATTGAGTTCATAAATGAAGTATATACCGGAGTTCCCTCAGGTTATACTCACAGACAGGAACCTTTATGGGACACGAGGGTTGAAAAAACCAGACTTATAAAAGTGTGGGTTAATCCATAACTATTTATAATTTATTTAATATATATAAATCTATGCATAAAAGATAATTGATTAAAAATCTTAAATCAGAAAAAAATAAGGTTTAATTAAGATAATAATTTATAAAAATAAAACTATTCATCAAAGACAACCGGTTTAATCTGCAATAGGATATTTTTTAAATATGAATTCAAAAACAGCCGATACGGAAACCAGACTGAGATTTGCTCCAAGCCCCACAGGTTATTTGCATATAGGAAGCGCAAGGACAGCTTTTTTTAACTGGCTGTATGCAAAAAAGACCGGAGGTAAGTTTATATTAAGAATCGAGGATACTGATATTAAAAGACATCAGGAGGATACGATAAGCACAATCCTTGATTCTCTGAAATGGCTGGAAATAGGCTGGGATGAAGGTCCTGATGTAGGCGGTGATTATGGCCCGTACAGACAGTCTGAAAGACTCGGAATTTATAAGGACTATGCACAAAAATTGCTGGAAGAGAAAAAAGCATACAGATGCTTCTGCAGCCAGGAGCAGTTAAGGGAAAAAAGAGAAGAAGCCCTGAAGATCAATGAATTTTATAAATATGACAGAAGGTGCTTTAACCTCACAGAGAATGAAATTTCCGCTAAAATAAAATCTGGTGATAAATTTTCAATCAGAATTCTTATCCCGCAGAATAAAATAATTTCTTTTAATGATAACGTATATGGTTATATTAAGATAAACAGCAGCAATGTCGATGATTTTATTATTCTTCGCTCAAGCGGAATGCCGACATATAATTTTTCTGCTGCAGTTGATGATTATCTGATGAAAATAACTCATGTAATAAGAGGAGAAGACCATCTGTACAATACTCCGAAACAGCTGATAATTTATGATGCCCTGGGATTTGATTATCCCGATTTTACTCATCTGCCCATGATTTTAGCTGCAGATGGCCAGAAATTAAGTAAAAGGCACGGCTCAATATCGATAGAATCTTATAGAGAAGAAGGGTTCCTGCCTGAAGCAGTGCTTAATTATATAGCACTACTGGGCTGGTCTTATGATGAAAAAACCACGATTTTTTCAATAGACGAAATGACTGAAAAATTCGATCTGAAGTCAATAAACAAGAAAGCATCCAGATTTGATTATGAGAAACTGCTTTATTTAAACGGATATTATATACGGGAACTTGATGAAAACAGGCTTGAAGAAATATTGATACATGAAATTACCGAAAAAAATGAAAACTTAAGGGATAAGTCTGATTTTTTAAGAGAAAAGCTGGGAAAAATCATTCCTGTTACAAAAAAAAGAGTAAGGACAATTTCAGATTATGAAAAAGCAGTGCTGCCATTTTTCAATCCTGTATCTTACTCTGATAACACAAAAAAATATTTTGCAAAAAAAGATTTTGACGCAAAAATGCTATTGGAAAAATCAATTAAATCCCTGGAAAATCTGGATGACAGTTCCTTTACTACGGAAAATATTGAAAACAAGCTAAGAACAATATCGGCAAACTTGGGTTTGGAATTTAAAAAGGTTGCCGAAGTAATAAGAATTGCCATATGGGGTAAACCGGTAAGCCCGCCCCTATTTGAAACTATTGAAATTTTAGGCAGTAGAACAACCTTACTTCGTCTTAAAAATTATCTTGACTTGATATCCCAAGCTTAATATTCTTAATAATATTTCTACCTTTAACTACTGTTATTTAAATTGTATTCTTGTCGACTAAATTGATGGATGTTTCTTATGCTGCTTTTGGCTTTACCTTAAAGCCTGAATACCATTTCTTCAGGTTTTAAGTCCCTTCCGTTTTCAACGACTTTCTTTACAAAGTATGCAACAACTATTTCCTCATTGGTAGGAGTGATATACAGCTTTA
>JAJFVM010000149.1 GCA_021371805.1 bacterium | reverse complement strand
GATCTTGTTATATATTCATCATTAAATCCCTTAATCTCATCTAATTTCACAGGAAAACCAATCTGTCTGGAAAATTCAACCATTGCTTCTGCTATTGCAATTCCGAGCTCCTTTCCTTTAAGTCCGGATATATCCTCCTTTATATATTTTTTATATATCAAAGCTATTTTTCTTAGTTTGTCTTCAATTGCCGGAGAGAAAAAAACCGTATAATAAGGATTGAGAATTGCGCAAATTTTTCCATGAGTTAAAATATCTACAAAAGTATAACTGTTTAAATGGGCTCCGTTTGTCCCGTAAAGCGTTATCGCATATGCACCCAGATCTGTTGCAAGACCTATGCTTTTTCTTAGTTCCTTGCTATTAAGATTTTTAATAAGCGCTGGTAAATTACTAATTATTAACTCAATCCCGGTCAAACATATTTCTTCAATCAGTTTAAAATCCCCTGCCTGTTCATTAATTCCATAATAAGCTTCAAGGCAATGAGAAAAACCGTCCATTGCACCATCCAGCGTAAGACTTAACGGCATTGTCAGGGTTGTCAGATAATCAAAAACTGCCCTGTCGGGAATAATTGCATTATCAATTATTATTTTCTTCTGATTTTCCTTAATATTGGTTACATTTGCATATTTTGTAATATGCGAACCTGAACCTGCGGCTACCTGAACGGCAATTAAAGGATACAATTTGTCAACTCCTGAACTGCTCATGATTTCGCTTACCTTACCGGTTCCAAAAAACAGCTCGATATTTTTCCCATCAGGATCAAGAGACGCCAGAATATTGGCAGCTTTTGCACAATCTATTGCGGAGCCTCCCCCAACGCATACAATACTTTGAGGTTTCACCGATTTTATTAAATCTGCCAAAGCAAAAACATCTTCATCAGGAGTATTTTCACCTGAGGTTCCGGTTTCCGCAATTATTTTTATGCTGCCTTCCGTTAATATGTTTTTTACTTCCATTCTTAATGGTCTCGACCATTCATGCTGCGAAATAACAAGCAGGGTTTCTTTCCCGAACTCCAGAACATATTTGCTGATATTCTTAAGGCATCCGATGCCAAAAGAAAAATCATCTCCTTTATAATCTTTTAAAAGTTTTTCCGCCAGTCTTATTTTATCTTCCATTACAGCTCCACTTAGTTAGTTAATTTTAAAAATTAATTACAAAAACATGCTTCTTATTTTTAAGCGATATCAAAAATAAACATAAAATAAAAATAATTGTAAAATTATCTGATAATATTGTATATTAAAAAATGATTTTTGCTTGGATTTTTTTTGAATTTTAAATTATAAAAGGGAGGATTATTTTGCCAACAGTACCAATGAAACAAATTCTTGATGAAGCTGTAAAAGGCGGATACGGAGTCGGAGCATTTAACGTAAACAATATGGAACAGATTCAGGGAATAATGCAGGCTGCTGCTGAAACAAAATCCCCTGTAATAATGCAGGCTTCAAGAGGAGCCTTAAAATATACAAAAATGCTTTATCTAAAATATTTGATGGTTGCAGCTGCAGAAGATAACCCTGAAATTCCCATTGCAGTGCATCTTGACCATGGAAATAATTTTGAAACCTGCAGACAGGCAATAGAACTCGGCTTTACTTCTGTTATGATTGACGGTTCGCTTAAGGAAGATTCAAAGACTCATACGACTTTTGAAGAAAATGTCGAAGTAACGGCAAAAGTTGTTGAATATGCACATAAATACGGAGTTACCGTTGAAGGCGAACTTGGAACACTTGGCGGGATAGAAGACGGTGTAGGTTCCGGAAATATACTGCTTACCGATCCGGCAGAAGCAGAGAAATTCGTAAAACTTACCAATGTAGACGCACTTGCCCTCGCAATAGGAACAAGCCACGGGGCTTATAAATTTAAAGAAGCTCCGGTACTTGCAATGGATATAATAACCGAAGTTAAAAAAAGACTTCCCAATACGCCTCTTGTAATGCACGGTTCTTCATCTGTTCCCAAAAACCTGATAGATATAATCAATCAGTACGGAGGAACATTAAAACATGCAATGGGTGTTCCAATAAAGTCAATACAGGAAGCAATAAAAAGAGGAGTTAAAAAAATAAATGTTGATACCGACGGAAGACTTGCAATTACTGGAGCTATCAGAAGATACATGACAGAGCATACAGATGTAATTGATCCAAGAGATTATTTCGGAGAAGCAAGAAAAGCAGTTTACGAAACCGTTAAAGGTAAGATGATTGATTTTGGAACGGCAAACCATGCCGGAGATTATAAGGCTAAAAGCTTGTCGGATATGATTGAGATTTATAAGGCTAAATAAATGGAAAGTCTTAAAAAGTTAAAAATAGAGGCATCCATATTAAATGCTGATTATCTTCATTTAGGTGATGAAATAAAAAGGGCCGTAGATGCGGGTGCCGATTTTATTCACCTTGATGTTATGGATGGCAACTTCGTTCCTGAAATAACTTTTGGCCAGACAATGATTAAACACATCATTAAACATTCAGATATTCCTGTTCATGCGCATTTAATGATTCAAAATACGGATGAACAGCTGCCAAGCTATATAAAAACAGGGGCTGATCTTATTATTATCCATGCAGAATCATCCAGACAGATGTACAGATGTCTGCAGCTTATAAAGAATAACAATATTAAGGCAGGCCTTGCTTTAAACCCTGCCACTCCTATTTCATATATAGAGAATGTTCTGGAGCTCCTGGACTATATCCTTATAATGACAGTTGAGCCGGGGTTTGGAGGCCAGCTTCTTATTGAAAGCATGCTGCTTAAAATTAAAAATGCCCTCCGTATTATAGAAGAGTACGGTAAAAAAACAGGTAAAATTATTTCATGTGATATCGGTGTAGACGGCGGTATTAATGAACAGACAATAAAAAAAGTTGTAAATGCCGGTGCCAATATTATAATACTGGGAACAGCATTATATAATTCAAACGAACCTGCAAAAGTAGTTTCAAATATCAGGAAAACCGCTGAAAATACATTAATAATTTAACTTTTCTTTTCAAAACTGTCTTTTGCTCCGCAATCGCATTTTCTTGGCTTGCATCTTCCCTCTTTTTCAGCACCGCAAGCTGAGCATTTCCATGTTGCCATTGTCTGCCTCCTTTGATTTTATTATTATTCTTTTACTTTTAAAATATTTAAAGAACAGCGCAATGATTATATAAATATAAATAATTTTAAGAATATTTTTTAAAACATTCTTTATTTTATATTACGGAATTACACACCGAAAGCCTTCACGAAATTCATCTGCAGATTCGTTAATGAAGACTGAAGATTATCTTTCTCCTGAGCAGAAATATCATCATTTAAAACCTTCAGCAAAGCATCAAAACTGTCAATTGCAAGCTTCGCCTGTTCCTTGTTTTTATATTTATCGTTTGTTCCCATCGGCAAACCCATCTTCTTATATGCCATACTTGAAAGTGACATCATAAACTGCACAATGATATCTTTCGAAGAAAGCTTGTCAAGCTCATCCTGAAGTTCCTTTAACAACTGTTCTTCCCTTTTCTTTTCAGCTTCAGCTTTTTCTGAAGCATCACTTTTCAAATCTTTTACACTGCCGGTTTGTGTCCATGAATCTACATTGTCTTTTAGGCTTTTATATTCGCCATTTCCTTTTTTTTTATCTGCCATTTTAATCACCTGCTGGATAAATTTTTTTATTAATATATTTTAAATAAAAATTTTAAAATATTACATTGATTCAGAGTCAAATTCAACTAAAGAATGCAGTTCATATGCTTCCAATATTTTTCTTGGATTTAAAAAAGAAAGCTCTACCAAAAAACTGAATCCTACAACTTTTCCTCCCATTTTTTCGATAATCTGCGCCATTGCTTTTGCAGTTCCGCCGGTGGCTACCAGATCATCAACAATTAATATATTATCACCTTTACTTATGGCATCAACATGCATTTCAAGACTACTTGAACCATATTCAAGGTCATATGAAACCTGACAGGTTTCATAAGGAAGTTTGCCTGGTTTTCTGACTGGTATAAAACCAACTCCTAATTTGTAAGCAACTGCCGCACCAAAAATAAATCCCCTAGACTCAGCTCCCATAATTGCATCTATTTTTTTGCCTTGATATTGTTTTGCCATTTCATCCACCGCAAACCTGAATGCATCTCCATCTCTTACAAGAGTCGTGATATCGAAAAATATTATACCTTTTTTTGGAAAATCAGGTATATTCCTGATTTTTTCCTTCAGATCCATATTTTATTCACCTTTCCTGACTGATATTTAACATATTACTAAAACATTTCAATGTTCAGATTTAATAAGATAGATCGCATTATTTATTAAATAATTTACATCCAGCTCTTTATAACCAAGAAAGTCAAGAATTTCCTCAGGAGAATACTTCTGGCCATAACTCCAGATTTCTTTTAAGAAATCCCCCGCTTTTTTACTTTTAAACCATCCTGTCCCGAATTTACTTAATATGTAATCTTTTAATTGAGCCTCAAACATCCATGCTCTTATATAGCTAGTACAATAAAAACCTTCATCTACATCTTTAAGGTAATTTTCCGGATAATATTTCATAATAAGATTCCTGGTAAGAATTTCGCTGTATAATGAATCCATATTTTCAACCTTTAAATTTTCATGAAGTTTTAATTCATATTTAAGTTTTCCTGCATATCTTCTAAGAAAAAAAAGATTTATTAAGCCTGAAAAATAAATGAAATCATTTGCAGCACTGCTGTCCATTTTCAGAAGTGAAATCAGCCATTCTTTTTCATAAGCCAGGTTTTCAAGACAAAAAGCAAATCCTTCTGTCACCGAATTATCTCCAAGATATCTGTATTCAAAATCAAGCCTGTTGCTTACATTGGCAAAATGTTCTGCATGGCCGCCTTCGTGAAACATTGCCCCATAATCATCCTGGCCTCCTGAAGGCATTACCACGAGATAAATTTCTGAAGGAACCTTAACAGGACAGCAAAAAGCTCTCGGTGATTTATTTTCCCTTTCTTCAACATCCATAATAACATTTTTCTGCCTGTCCATATCAACACCAAGAAGCCTCATGTTTTCCTTAAAAATTGAAACAAGGTTCTCTTTTTTAAAAAAGATATCAAATTCCTTTGCCCTTTTTATAAACGCAAAATCACTTGCTTTTCCATCATGAATTCCAAATCCCATTTTTCTGTTAAAAAACCTGTCCATATGATCTTCATAAATATCGTTTGTTTCAAGGACAAGTTTGTCCATGTCCTTTTCAAGATTATAAAAATCATATCCTTTAAGCTGCATAAATAAAGAAGTGTAGTTGTCAAAACCCAGTTCGATTGCTTCCCTGTGAAGTAATTCCCAATAAATTTTCAGATCAGGATTAAAAATTTCATAGGTTATCTGCCTTCTCTTGCTGTCAATATCTCTCCTTTTATCGAGGCCTGATTCATTTGAAAGAATAATGTCCGAATATCTGAACGCATAATCCTGACCGTCAATATTGATTTTATATGAAGCTTCATTATTGGCAATCTTATCTGATATATTCTGATATTTTTTGCTTAAATAACCTTCAGTGCAAAACTGAAAAAGAAATCTTGCCTTCTTTTTACTGTCTCCATCTGAGGTATCTATAAGTTTCTTAAAATACTGTGAATTGTCAAAAGTAAATAAATAATCATATTGTTTATATATTTCATCCAAATTCAGATCAGGTTTTCTGCCTGAAAAATGAAGGTAATATTCTTTATCAACCTTACTTAAAAAATCTTCAGCATCTTTCCTGTATTGTTCAATATTCATTTTTATGCCTCAAAGATAATCATTGTTTACCAAAAGTTTTTGTTTTCTCTTCTCAGACTACAGATTTAACTGTTTTAATTATGCTTTCCTCATCAAAACCGTACGCCTTTATAAGCTCATACGTTTCTCCGGAAGCTCCGAACTTATCCTGAACTCCCATTCTTATCACTCTTACAGGAAATTTATCCGACAGAAGTTCGCAAACCGCACTGCCCAGCCCGCCTATTATATTATGATCTTCTACTGTAACTACCAATTTGGTCTTTTTAGCACTTTCAACTACCAATTCTTCATCCAAAGGTTTTATCGAAGGCATATTAATAAAATCGATCTCAATTCCCTGCCCTTCAAGTTTTTTTGCGGCTTCAAAAGCGATATGTGTCATAAATCCTGTTGAGATAAGAGTTGCTTTTGTACCTTCCATAATCCTGTTGCCTTTTCCGATCTCAAATTTATAATCATCATTAAAAATAACCGGTATATTACTCCTTGTAAGCCTTACGTAACATGGACCATTGTAATCAGCAACTGCTTTAATGACTTTTTCTGTTTCTTTAGCATCGCAAGGCGACAGTACTATTATTCCGGGTATTGCTCTCATAATAGCAACATCTTCTATTGCCTGATGTGTTGCCCCATCCTCACCGACAGAAATACCTGAATGAGTAGCACAGATTTTCACGTTAATATGGGGGTATGCAATCGAGCTTGAAATCTGATCAGCAACACGTTTGGTTGCAAATACGGCAAAAGTTGAAGCAAAGGGAATCTTACCGATTGTTGCCAGACCTGCAGCAGCACTCATCATATTGGCTTCGGCAATACCGAAATTAAAAAATCTTTCGGGAAATTTTTTGGCAAATAATGCGGTCATGGTTGACTTCGACAGGTCACAGTCAAGTGCAACTATATTTTCATTAACCTCCCCAAGTGCAGTTATTGTTTCTCCGTAAGCTGTTCTTGTGGCAATTTTTTTTGATTCTTGCGATAATACCTTTTTTGCGGCATCCGTAATCATCTTAAATCTCCTCTACTGTCCGAGTCTTTTAAATTAATTTATTAGTAAACATTTCAATAATTAAAAAATAACAAATACTCAGCAGGCCTTGTGACTGACTGATATTTAATTGATATAATACAAAATATTAAATAAAATTTACAGTAAATAAAATCAGTATAATCCATTTAAAAAGCGATATGAGTCAGATGCTTAGAAAAAACCGCACTTCCGGATGATTTTTACCGTCATGATTCAGATGAAAACGCTAAAGACTTTTATAAAAATACCGCAAACTCAGGGAAAATTGTGAAATAACTTTTTACTGGTATGACGAAGACGAAATTCTGTTTTAATGAATTTCGTAATTACTTTTTTTGTCTATCAAATAATACCTGAATATTTCCTGAATAACTGCCACAACAGGAATGGCGAAAAAAATTCCAAGCCAGCCAAATAACGATCCGCCGGCAATCAGGGAAAATAACACAAGGCCGGGGTGAACACCGGTCCTGTTTTTCATAATATGCGGAGATATAAAAAAGTAGTTTATTAAATGTATCCCTATAAATATTATTATCACTATCAAAGCTTTAATAGGCGAAGCTAAAAGTGCCAAAATAGCAGCAGGAATTATCGGAATTATCGGACCTATTACAGGGATGAGACTGAAAACAAAAGTCATTACTCCAATAAGCATTGAGAATTCAATTTTTAATACCATCATTCCGATTGTCGTTAGAACAGCAATAACTGCAGCATCTATCAACTGCCCCCTTATATAGTTTTCAAAAACATTGTTGATCCTGTTGATTACAGTTACCATACTGTGCCTGCTTCTATCCGGAATTGCTTTTAAAAAATTCATTATAATTTTATCTGAGTCTTTTAAAATATAAAAACCAAGTATCGGGCCTATTATGAAATTTACTACAATATTAAAAACCCCCTTCGTCAGGGATGTTGCTCCCTTAAATACGTCAAACTCATCTAAGTTAAGATTATTTATTAAAAATTGAGTTACCTCATTGGAATTGCCGGGTATAAATTTTATGCCGATAATATTTTCGATATTTTTTAAAAAAGTGTTGTTTTGTATTGAATTATTCATAAAAATTGAAAATCTATGGATATAAAAAGGCAGCTTGATTATTATTGATTGGAACTCTTCATAAACCATGGGCACTATAAAGAAAAATAAGACAAAAATAATTGCAATAAATATTATATAGGTTATGGTAACAGCCCAGACTTTTCTTAATTTTTTTCTCAGGAGTTTGACGACAGGTACAAGCATATACGCAATAAAAATTCCTATTATCCCCGGAATTATTGCGGTTTTCATTAAAGATAATACATAAAAAATACCCGCCGAAATAATAATCAATCCGATAAGAGACCATGAAAAAATACCGGCATTTTTTATCGATTCAAGATTGTTGCTTTTTCTTGCTCTTATCATTGTCTGACATAATCAAATTTTTAAGAAAAAAAATTAAATCAAATATCAATCATCTGTTTTCTGACATCAATAAACCAAAATACCTGATAACAGAAATAATTGATTATTACAGCTAAATTTAATTTAATCTTAATTGGTTTAATTCTTTAACGCATTTTCAAGTTCAGATATTGCCTTGTCCCTTTCTTCAGGACTTGGGGTTTTTCCGTGCCAGCCGCATTGATTTTCCATAAATGATACACCCTTGCCTTTAACAGAATCAGCGATAATCATTACCGGACCGTCTTTTATTTCCTTTGCTTTAAGTACTGCTGCTTCTATCTCATCAAAATTATGTGCGCTTATTTCTATGACTTTCCATCCGAAAGCACGCCATTTGTCAGATATCGGCTCCGAATTCATTATGTCTTTTGTAAAACCATCAATCTGAAGGCCATTCTTATCCAAAATGCCTATCAGATTTCCCAGTTTATAATGCGCCGCCGACATTGCTGCTTCCCAGATTTGTCCCTCTTCGCTTTCACCGTCGCCTATTATCACAAATACATGGCTTGAAGAACCATCAAGCCTTAAACCAAGAGCCATCCCGACACCTGCAGACAAACCCTGGCCTAAGGAACCTGTTGACATATCCACTCCGGGAACTTTCTTCATATCGGGATGCCCCTGCAATATGCTGCCAAATTTCCTGAGTGTTTTTAAATTTGATTTATCAAAATATCCCTTTTCGGCAAGGGCTGCATATAATACAGGACAAGCATGCCCTTTGGATAAAATTATCCTGTCCCTGTCTTTCATTAAAGGATTTTTTGGATCCAGTTTAAGTTCATCACTGAAATATAAATATGCAAAAACATCCGCTATCGAAAGCGACCCGCCTGAATGACCGGAGCCAGCCTCGCACAGCATTTCCATTATATCTATTCTTATTTGCCCGGCTTTTTTTTGAAGCATTTCTTTTTTGGTTTTATCCATTTAAGTCCTTTCATAATAAGATTACAGTTTTAAAAAATAAAATAAAAAATTATAATTATTTAAAGAAGTTTATATCATATATGGCGAATTATTCAATTATTAAATAGAAAAATAGCATTAAATAATATAATATAAGTAAAATCAACAAATTGAATAAGCATATTTTATAAACCGTAGCATTAAAAAAACTTATCTTATGATTTAGTTTTTATTTAATTATCATGTATTTCAACAGCAGCGAAAAAGAAAAAATTATTATAATAGGCGGCAATGTTTCAGGTCTTGCTGCCGCAAGCCAGGCAAGAAGGAACACTCCTAATGCTGAAATAATAGTGCTTGAAAGCGGTGAATACATTTCTTATGGAACATGCGCACTTCCATACTTTATTTCAGGTATAGTAGATGATTTTAATAAGCTTTTTACTTACAGCCCTGAATTTTTCGAGAAAGAAAGAAATATAAGAATCCTGTTAAATAATAAAGTTGTCGGTTTAAATCCGCAAAAAAGGGAGATTTTTATACAAACCAGGGGCAGCAATGAATTAAAAAATATTGGTTATGATAAGATGGTTATTTGCAGCGGTTCAAGCCCTGTTAATTTACAGGTTTCGGGATTAGATGCAAAAAATTCTTTTTATTTAAGGAACGTAGGCGATACTCTTAGCATAAAAAATTATATAAACAAGAATAATCCAAAAAAAGCTTCCGTAATAGGCGGCGGCTCCATAGGCATTCTTGCAACTGAAGCTTTATCAAAAATCGGAATAAAAGTTACAATCATTGAAAAAGGTCAGAGCATTTTTAATGATTTTGAAAATGAAATATCATCAATACTGTATAAAAAGGTAAAACTTGACGGAACAGAAATATTAAACAATTCATCTTTAGACGCTGTTTTAAAAGATGATAATAATATAATCAGAAGCATTTCAATTAAAAATGAGGGGAGGTTAGACAACATTAGTACTGATTTAGTCATGCTTTGCACCGGGGCAAATGCAAATACGGATTTTGTTGAAGGTACTTCCATTGAACTTGGCAAAAACAAAGCCATAAAAACCTCTTTAAAACTGCAAACAGCTTATTCGAACATATTTGCCGCAGGAGACTGCTGCTGTGTCAAGAATATGGTAACCGGAAAATATGATTTCATCCCCACAGCAAATAATGCCGCAAAAATGGGAAGAATTGCCGGTGAAAATGTAACAGGTGGAAACAGCGTATTTCCTGGTTCAGTTGGTACAAAAGTAGATAAAGCTTTTGATTTTGAAATTGCCAGAACCGGAATTTCATTTAAAGATGCAATAGAGCTGCAATTCAATGCCGTTAAAATAACTGAGAATTATAATTCTCATGCAAAAGCTATGCCCGGAGCCGCAACAATAACAGTAACTTTAATAGTTGATTTTAATTCAAGAAAAATTCTAGGAGTCCAAATGATCGGCAAGGAAGGTGTAGCTAAAAGGATAGATACTTTTGCTGCCGCTATTACTGCCAATATGACAATCGATGATGTTTACATGCTGGATCTAAGCTACTCTCCCGGAACCTCAACGGTGTGGGATCCGGTAAATAAAATTTGCGGCAGAGCTATTTTGGAACTGGCTAAAAAGAGATTTTAAATTTCAACCACCCTGCATCTCATTATTTTTCCAAAATCCAATAATTCATCATACACATTTCCGTAAACTATGGCAGAATGATGAGAACCACCTGATTTGCTGTATTCTGCAAGAAAATCATTAATAGGTATAGTGCGTTTTATCCAGCCGGTAATTGAATCTTCTAAATCATGTCTTAAATCTATCAGCTCGATGCGGATTAATATTAAGTATATATAGTCAAGCAAGATTAATAATAAGTACCTTTAATTCGATATTTTTTTATAATACTAATTTTAGTGAAGTTCAGAATTTATTTGTATAAAGTATAAAATATCACTTTTAGTTACCATACCTATGATCTTTTCATCTGATAAAATCACCAGATGGCTCAGATTATTTATACTCATTTTCCTGAGAACTTCTGCGGCTTCCGCATTTGCACCTATAATTTCTTTATCAGTAACTTTCTCAACAATATCTCCTGCGGTTGTTGAATTCCAATCTTCCCTGGGAATTGTTTTAACATCATGAATTGAAACCATCCCGATTAATTTTTTATTTTTTATATCTTCCACTACGGGAAATCTTCCAAATCTGTATTTCATAAAATAATTGTTTACCATTTCACCTATTGTAATATCCTTCTCTACCATTACTATATTTTCATTCATAATATCTTTTACTTTAAAACCTTTCAGGGAAGTATCAAATATAAGCTGTCTGTATGTAAGATAAGCTGTTGACTGAAGGAACCAGCCTATAAATGCCAGCCATATACCGTTTATAAAATTATTTATAAAAATAAAATAGATGCCGACTGCTATCATAATAAAACCTATTACTCTCCCAACAGTTGATGCTATGAAAGTGGCTTTTTTAAGATTATTGGAAACTTTCCATATTATTGACCTCAATACTCTTCCACCATCAAGCGGGAAGCCTGGAAGGAGATTAAAGATACCTAATGCCAGGTTAATGTATGCAAGATATCCAACAGGAATATTTATAGGGGGGATGTTTTTAGTAAAAAGCCAGATAATCAAAAATATTATTGCAAGAAAAAAGCTGGCGGCAGGACCAGCTATTGACATTAATAACTCGCTGACAGGTTTATCCGGTTCTTTTTCCATCTCAGACATACCGCCAAATATAAACAGCGAAATCTTTCCTACAGGGATACCCATTTTCCTGGCAACAATCGAGTGACTTAATTCATGAAATAAAATGGAAAAGAAAAACAATAAAATCGTTACTATTGCAATTATTGCTGTATATGCTTTATTCAGACCAGGTAAAACATAAGGGAAATAACTGAAACCAAAAAAATAAACAAGAAGCGCAAATATAATAAACCAACTGTAATCCAGTCTTATTTCAATTCCAAAAACTTTAAACAGCTTTATTGAAGATTTTAACATTACAACCTCTCTTCTCCAGATTTTTTAATATTTTTTTTTAACTGTAATAAAATTTCATCCAACAGATTGATTCAATATTATAATTAATTTATACATAACCCCTAAATGCAAAACGTCTTATACAAAACGTTTTACAATAGTATTATAGCCTACTCTACATTCATTTACAAAAAATATTGATTAATACAAAAATTTCCGTAAATTTTTCCATAGCTTGTTCTTTACTCTTTCTTACTTAAAAAATTTATAAATTTGCTATACTCAGATTATCCTGAAAATAATACCTGAAAATCAGAGGAAGATTAATATTTAAAAAGAAATAATACTGTCCCCACCTTTCCTACACTATTTCTGCCTATTATCAATTAAGATAAATTTTGGTATTATGAGTTATTACAATTGAAAAAAATAAGCCACAGTTAGTATAAATTTTATATATTCAGATGAGAAAAAATCAAACAGGAATATTTCTTTAAATAAAAATTTAAATTACAATTAAATTGTGTAAAAATAATAATATTGGCACTAAAATTTTTTAGAAACCAGCAAAAAAGGTTGAGATTATAAGATAGGTATAATATTAATAATAAACTGTATATTTCTGAAATCAAATATCTGGAGTCAAAATGAGACCTATTTGGGAAGGCTCATTAAGTTTTGGCCTTATTCTTATACCGGTAAAATTGTATAAAGCTACCGAAGAAAGAAAACCGGATTTTCATCTGGTAAGAAAAGATGACTTATGTCCGGTAAAATATACGAGGGTCTGCAAATTCACAGGTGAGGAAATACCTTATGATAAGATTACTCATAGTTACGAGTACAATAAGGGTGATTATATAATATTTGATGATGAAGATTTTCAGAAAGTTTATAAGAAGAGAACTGAAAACATTGAAATCCTTGAATTTACCGGTTTGAATGAAATAGATCCCAAATTTTATGAACAGCCTTATTATCTGGAACCTGCTAAAGGGGCATCAAAAGTTTATGCACTTCTAAGAGAAGCTTTAAGAAGGACCGGTAAAGCAGGGGTAGCAAGATATGTGCTTCACAACCTTGAACATATGGGCATATTGACTATTGATGGTGACATCCTGATTCTTAACCAGATACGTTTTAACACCGAGATCAGACAACCTGAGAACTTACAAATCCCTTCTCATGAAAATATGTCTGAAAAGGAAATAGATACAGCCATAATGCTAATTGACCAGCTTACTTTGTCATTTAAACCTGAGGATTTTTCTGATATATATTCCGAAGAAATAAAAAAAGCAATTGAAGAAAAGGCAAAAACCGGAAAAATTTCGTTTGAGGTATCTGAACAAACTGAAAAACCGGGAGTAGTTGTAGACCTGATGGAAAAATTAAAATTAAGTCTTGAAGAAGCAAAGAAAAAGAAAAATGTCTCTTGAAAACTATAAAAATAAAAGAAATTTTAAAAAAACACCCGAACCGGCAGCTGATAAAAATAAGGAAAGCATAAATATAATGAATGGTATTAAAGCTGAAACTTTAAACTTGAAGCAGGAAAACAGCAATGGCAGGAAGCTCGAATTTGTAATCCATAAACACTATGCAAGTCATCTTCACTTTGATTTGCGGCTTGAACTTGACGGAGTTCTAAAAAGCTGGGCAATACCAAAAGGCCCCACTTTAAACCCCAAGGAAAAAAAGCTTGCAGTAATGGTTGAAGATCACCCTCTCGAATATAAAGAGTTCGAAGGCGTCATACCTGACGGTAATTATGGTGCAGGCCAGGTATATGTCTGGGACAGCGGCAGCTACCATTCTCCGGGAATCGACGACAGGGAAAAGAGCTCGGAGCTTTTAAGAGAAGGAATTGATAAGGGTCATCTTACCTTTATCCTGGAAGGGAGTTTAATGAAGGGCGAGTTTGCACTGATCAGATTGAAAAAAGCTGCTCCCAAAGACTGGCTGTTCATCAAGAAAAATGACGAATTTGCATCAGATAAAGACATGTCTTTAATTAAGGCTCCATCCGAAAGTAAAAAAAAATATTTAAGCAATCCTGAAAATGATTTAAAAACCCTGCAGGGAGTAAAAAAGACCAGCAATATCCCTCATTTGAAGCCTATGCTTGCAACTCTTATAGAAAGACCTTTTGACGGTACTCAGTGGATATATGAAATAAAATGGGATGGATACAGAGTTATTGCTGAAATAAGAAATGGAAAAGTATCTCTCTTCTCAAGGAATGGTATATCATTTAACAGACAGTTTGAATCTGTAGTAAGATCATTGGAAGAATTTCAGCTTGATAATTTGATTTTTGACGGGGAAATAGTTGTCCTGGATGAGAACGGGAAATCTGATTTCAGGTTGCTTCAGCAATACATGAGAACCGGAAAAGGTACCCTTGTTTATTATATTTTTGACATACTTTTTCTAAAAGAATACAGCCTTCTTGATGTCGAAATTATCTTAAGAAAAGAAATCCTTAAGGAAATAATAAAATCTGGCAATAGGTTGTCAGCCAGTGGTACAAACAATATCCGGCTTAGCGATTATATTGAAAACGATGGAAAAAATTTTTTCAAAATTGCTTTACAAAATGGTCTTGAAGGAATAATTGCTAAAAAAAAGGATAGTGTCTATGAACCAGGTATCAGAAGCAAGAAGTGGCTTAAAATAAAATCAAGGAAAAGACAGGAAGTAATTATATGCGGTTATACCGAACCAAAAGGATCAAGGCAGAAGATAGGTTCCCTTATAACCGGCGTTTATAATAATGGTGAACTTGTTTTTACAGGACAAGTGGGTGGTGGGCTGGATGAGAAAGAAATTAATGACTTGTTTGAAAAACTTGTGCAATCGAAAACAGAGGATGAACCTTTTAAAATCCATCCAAAAACAAACAGTAATCCTCACTGGGTTATACCTTCTCTTGTAGCAGAAGTGGAATTTGCTGAATGGACTGATGAAAAACTGATGAGACAGCCTGTATACATCGGCCTCAGGGTTGATAAAAAAGCAGAGGACGTGGTTTTTGAACAGCCCGAAAATATTTTTATTGGAAATGCTGCTCATGGTGCCGATGATAAAAACGATAGTAAAGATAATGCCGGTTTATCTTCCGCTACAGCAAGAATCACTTTATCAAATCCGGATAAAGTATTCTGGCCTATTGAGAAATATACAAAAAGTGATCTATTTGAATACTATAAAAAAATTTCATCTTTTATTCTTCCATATATAAAAGACAGACTCCAATCCTTAAATCGATGTCCGGACGGTATATCAGGGGAATGTTTTTATCAGAAAGATATCGATTATGATCTGCCTGATTGGCTTAAGACAAAAAAAGTATATTCGGAATCAAGAAATGAATATACCAACTATCTTATTTGTAGAGATATTGATTCGCTTTTATACATGGTTAATCTTGGATGCATAGATATTCATCCATGGAGCTCCAGGGTTACGAATTTTGAAAAACCTGATTTTGCAATACTTGATCTTGATCCGCTGGATGTAAATTTTAAAATAGTAATCAGGGTTGCCATTGAAGCAGGAAAGCTCTTTAAAGAACTAAAAATAAAAGCATTTTGTAAGACTTCCGGATCTAAAGGAATGCATATCTATATCCCTCTCGGTGCAAAATATTCTTTTGAACAGTCACTTGATTTTATGAAAATAATAGCCTCAATATTAAACAAACAGCTGCCAGATTTGACCAGTTTGGACAGATCTCCCGATAAGAGGCATAATAGAGTATATCTTGACTGTTATCAAAACAGGATTGGGCAGACTGTTGCTGCACCATACTGCCTGAGACCAAGAAACGGGGCTCCTGTTTCAACTCCTCTTTCCTGGGAAGAACTTGATGAAAATTTAACTCCGGAAGATTTCAATATCACTAATATCTTTAAACGACTTGATAAGACAGGTGACCTATGGGAAGGCGTCCTGGGACCAGGAGTTGATATGAAACAAAGTATGTATGAGATGGAAAAAGTTTTAAAAAAATAATTTGATTTGTGGAAGTATTTTTTTAATCTTACTGGAGCTGGCAGTACATTTCATTTGTCAAATCTTTCACTTTTTTTATCCAAAATACTTTCTATGTATTCCAGTTGTATCATTATTTCAAATATGTTTTCCTGAACTCTTTTTAAACCTTCA
>JAJFVM010000148.1 GCA_021371805.1 bacterium | reverse complement strand
TATGGCAATTCAGTATAGTGAAAAGATAATGCTTTTAAAAGAAGGAAGTATTTACTGTTATGGAAATGTTTCAGAAGTTATAAACAGAGCAAATATAATGTCAGTTTTTAACAGTGATGTTTATATAGGAAAAAATCCTCTTACCGGTAAATTATATGTAAGCCCGAATTTTAATCTGCATTTTCAGCATATGGCAAAATCAAAAAGCAGGGAAATCAAGATTCATGTTATCGGGGGCGGAGGAGCTGCTTCCCCGATATTAAATATGCTTCATAATTCAGGATATATTATATCGACCGGCGTGGTTAATAATCTGGACACGGATCTATATACAGCACAGCAGTTAGGAATAACTTTTGTTAGTGAAGCACCGTTTTCACCTATCAGCAAAGAAGCAAATTCAAGAAATCTGGAACTGATAAAAAATAGTGATTTTATAATTCTTCCATGCATAGAATTCGGAAACGGTAACTTTTTAAATCTTACTGCTGCCGAAACAGCTATAAATCTTGGTAAAAAATTAATAATTATCGATTCGAGTAAAATTGATTTAAGAGACCATGTTGAAGGCAAGGCAATAAAACTGTATTCGAAGATTATTTTAAAAGGAGCCGCAGTTTTAAAAAGTGAAGATGAAATTCTGGAAACATTAAAAAATATTTAATTTAAATATATAATTAAGAATTAATTATATATAAATATTATAAATTTTTTAATTAATATATTTAAATTAATATGAATTTATTATAATATATTTTGGCTTGCTGCAAATTGTTAAAATTGTTTAAAGTAAGCCATGTAAGAGTGAAGAGGTTAAAAAAATCTAAAAAGAAAAAACAATTACAATTATATGTTTCAATATGACCTGTACGGTGTCGTGCTTTTAATATGTTTTATTATTTCAATTATATTGGGAATATTGCTCTTAAAAAGAAAATTTATTCCTGATTATAAAATAGGGTCACTAATGTTTTTTACCCACTCTATATGGGTTCTTTCGTATTCCTTACAGATAGCATCAACAGAATTATCTCTTAAAATCCTATTTAACAAGTTTGAATATATAGGTATAGTGGTACTCCCGACTATGTTTTTCTTTCTTATTTTAAGATATTCCGGGCATGCGGCATGGATAACAAAACCCAGAATATTTTTTTTAAGCATCATTCCTTTTGCTACTCTTGTTCTTACTGCCACGAATGAGTTCCATAAACTGGTTTGGACCAGCCAGGAATTAGTATTTATTAATTCAAAATCATTTATGATCAACACATATGGAACATGGTATTGGATCTGGATTGCTTATGTTTATTTTTTATTTTTAATCAGTCTCTTAATACTAATACATCAGTCAATAAATAAATTTAAAGTTTTCAAATGGCAAGCCTTAATAATGGCTGTGGTAATTTTTCTTCCCTCCATAACGGGTATTTTATTTGTAACAAAATTATTGAATATAAGACATTATGATTTTACTCCTCTTTCATTTTTAGCCAGTTCGGCAATATTTGTATATGGAACAAGAAAAAGAAAACTTGGAGATATAATTCCCGTATACTATGAGTCCATTGTGGACAACATGCTTGACTGCGTGATAGTCATAGATAAATCAGGCAGAATTCTCTTTGTAAATAAGCAAGCTGAAATAATGTTTAATAAAAAAGAAAACGACCTTATAGGAAATAATTTATTTCTTATATACCCTTATCTAAAAGCTTATTTTAAATACAATGTTTTTAATGAATATAATGAGATCAACAATATTAAAAGCGGGCAAGCGCATATTGGAAAAGACGAACTTGTTAATTTTGATATTATTATTAATAACTATATGAATAAACGGGGTATAAATATCGGGTATATTGTTATGTTAAGAGACATTTCTGAAAAAATAGCTGCGGAAAACCAGATAAAACGCAGTGAAGATGATATAAATTATTTAAGCTTCCACGATAAACTGACCGGTCTTTATAACAGGGCTTATTTTGAAGAAGAACTGAACAGGTATGATTGCGAACGACAGCTGCCGCTAAGTTTTATAATCTGCGATGTCAATGGATTAAAAATAGTAAATGACTCATTCGGATATCAGGAAGGTGACAGATTGTTAATTGATGTAAGCATTATATTAAAAGAGTCATGTCGGAAAAGTGATATTGTGGCAAGATGGGGAGGGGATGAATTTGCAATTTTGCTTCTCGGGACCACAGAAGAAACTTGTCTGAAAATTATTAACAGGATATTTGAAAAATGTTCAAAATATAATAAATCAAAAATTCCTTTAAGTTTATCAGCAGGTTATTCAACTAAAAGTAATAAATATGAGGATATGAAGAAAATAATAATTGAGGCCGAAGACAGAATGTCTAAGAGGAAGATGCTTGAAAATCAGAGCATAAGCAGTTCAATCCTTTCTTCGTTAAAAAGCACCCTGTGGGAAAAAAGCCATGAGACCGAAGAGCACGCTTTAAGAATGCATGATATGGCACTTGAACTTGGCAGTGCTTTAAAACTGCCTTCGAACCAATTGGATGATCTTGCTCTTCTTTCTACTATACATGATATAGGTAAAATCGGTATTCCCGATAAAATTATTGCAAAAATAGGCAAGCTAAATGATGCTGAATGGGCCATCATGAAAAAGCATCCAGAAATAGGTTACAGGATTTCCCAGTCCATCGTACAATTGGTAAGTATTTCTGATTATATATTGGCTCATCACGAGGCATGGGATGGGTCAGGTTATCCGAAAGGAATAAAAGGTGAAGCCATTCCTCTTTTGTCCAGGATAATAACTCTTGTGGATGCTTATGATGTAATGATGCATGACAGGCCTTATAAAAAGGCAATGACACAAGATGAAGCTATAAATGAAATAAAAAAATGCTCAGGATCCCAATTTGATCCAAAACTTGTTAAAGTATTTTTAAAAATAATTACAAAAACTAAAAAATCTTTTTCTAAAAAATAAAAAGAATTCTTAATAATAATAAAACATAGCAAGATCTGGCAAATTATTTTTATCTTATTATTTTGTCCAACATATATTAATAGCTAAACAATTGTTTAGCTGAAGATCCGGACTTTTAGATTTTTCAATCCAGTCTGGTAGCCAACTATTTTTTAGTAAGTTTATCTACCATGGTATTGATCATATCCAGAGGTATAGGGAATAAAATAGTTGAATTTTGCTCTGTTGCTATTTCTCTTAATGTCTGTAAATATCTTAGCTGAATTGATATTGGTGACCCTGACATTATTTGTGCGGCTTCCAGCAATTTTTGCGAAGCCTGCAGTTCTCCTTCTGCGTTAATTACTTTAGCCCTCCTGTCTCTTTCTGCTTCAGCCTGAGCAGCTAAAGCCCTCTGCATAGATTGGGGAATCTCCACATCCTTAATCTCAACAACGGTAACTTTAACTCCCCATGGATCTGTAAGCTCATCAATTATTTGTGCAAGCTCACTGTTTATTTTTTCTCTTTTTGAGAGAAGTTCGTCAAGCTCTGCCTGACCAAGTATGCTTCTCAAAGTTGTCTGAGAAATCTGTAATGCCGCATACCGGAAATTTTCAACTTCAATTACACTTTTTGCAGGATCGATGATTCTGAAATACAATACAGCATTGACTTTAACAGGAACATTGTCCCTGGTTATTACATCCTGAGGTGGGACATCTATAGTTCTTGTTCTTTTGTCAACCTTTATCATTTTTTCAACACCTGGTATTATCATTACAAAACCCGGGCCTCTGTTGCCAATGTATCTGCCCAGTCTGAAAATAACTCCAACCTCGTATTCCCTTAGAATTCTGATTGAAGAAGTAAGAAGTATTAAGATCAGAATAATCAAGGCAATGATTAATATTGTTAAAGAAATTACACTCATGTCTGCTCCTTTTTAATTTATAATTATCTGCTTAACATCAATTGTTTGTTTTATATTTATAGAATATATTAAATTTGAAGATATATAAAATAATTAAAATATTTTTTAAATAAAAATGTTAGCTAAAATATTGGCTTTAAAGAAAGAATTTTTGTTATAATCCTTACTTTAGAAAGTAATTATTTTATAAATAAACATGGAAAATAAAATGGATAAAATCAGAGTCTCAGTCATAAAATGCGAAAGTTACGACAAAGAAATGCTTGATCCTGCACTGGATATGTGCTTGAATGCATTAGATAATTTTAAAGATATAATTAAGCCGGGTAAGAAGATATTAATAAAACCAAATCTTTTATCTCCGCATGAACCTGAAAAAGCTATTACAACCCATCCTTTATTCATAGAATGTATAATCAAGAAAATAATTAATATCACTAAGCAACCCGAAAATATTATTATTGCCGACAGCTGTGTTCCGACATTACCTTATACCGCAACCGGTCTAAAAAAACTATACGAAGCCACCGGAATGAGTACTCTTGCTGATAGAACCGGTGTAATGTTAAATTATGACAACGGATATTCGAAAATCTCAATTGCGGAAGGTGTCTCAGTTAAGCAGATAGATGTAATAAAACCGGCAGTTACATCAGATATTATTATAAATGTTCCGAAATTTAAAACTCATAATCTTACTATTACCACAGGTGCTGTAAAAAATATGTTTGGAATTATTCCCGGTATGAGTAAACCCGGTTTTCATACACGTTTTTTTGATATTGAAATGTTTTGCAACTTATTGATTGATATCAACATTGCTGTAAAACCTCAGCTTACCATAATGGATGGCATTCTTGGAATGGAAGGAAATGGTCCGGGCAGAGGAGGTATTCCAAGAAAAACCAATTTAATTTTAGCCAGTACGGATTGTTTTGCATTGGATAATATAGCTTCTAATATTATGGGATTGGCCGAAGATAAAAATCCTATATTGGCTGAAGCAAAAAAAAGAAATTTGAAGGGGGCTTTTCTTGAAAATACAGAGCTTGTCGGAGGCAGTTTATCTGATCTAAAAATATATGATTTCATGCTTCCTTCTGTTTTGCGAAAAGAGATGAATAAAAATTTTATTACCCGGATTCTCATGAGAGTGGCGAAGGACAGCCTTAATCCCTATCCGAAAATAAATAAAAAAAAATGCAGGGGAAAAAGTTGCAAAAACTGTCAAAAAATATGCCCCCAGTCGGCAATCATGAATTCAAAAATCAACAGAAATGATTTAATATTTGATTATAAAAAATGCATAAGATGTTTCTGCTGCTCCGAAGCTTGTCCTGAAGGAGCAATAAGTAATGAGTATACTTTAATTGGTAATCTTATAGTTAACAGGTATGGTTTCGGAAGATCTAAAAAATAACATAAAAAATATATTACCACTATGTATCCAATTTATCGCTTGTTAATAAATTCCTCAACCGTTTTAAATATCTTCCTTTTATTTAAAATATTTGAAAGATGAGGATAGTTGTACCAATGAATTTCGGGTTTTCCCAATCCTTCCCATAAACATATGGTAGATTTCTTTGAAAAGAAATGATCTATGTTTGAATTAATCATTAAAACTTTCTTTGGATCAATTTTATGGGTAAAGATTAAAGGATCGCAAAGATAGCATTTCTTTGTGCATAAATTATTTAATTCAAGGTTGTCACTTAGGCTAGTCGTAAGTTTATCAGGGTTTATTTTAATTAATTTTTCAAGAAATTTCGGGAAATTTAAATAATACTGGTGGCATTTTTCTCTA
>JAJFVM010000134.1 GCA_021371805.1 bacterium | reverse complement strand
ACTGCGTAGCCTTTCCGCCATCCTGGCACTTTCACCATCACAATAGTGAACTGGCAAAACATCCTATTCATTATTAATATTTAAATTTCGTTTTTAAGGCAAAAAATACCTGAAAATTATCTGCATCCGTAGATTAAGGATGTAAATTGCCTGTTTGAAAGAAAATTAGGGATTATACTCTCTTAAGATGAGGAAGATACAAGGAAAAAGGCTTTGTAGAAATCCTTAATTTCATCCAAAATTAGCTTATAATATTTGTATTTATGTTGTACATTAACATTTTTACTTTTATTTTTTACTTGATTGTAATATTTTCTTGCTTTAACTATTTCTCTAAACTTTCTTTTTATTACTGAAAATACTGTTTGAACAATTCTTATTCAGTTATATACTTTTTATCGAAATCTCGCGGAATTATTGAGCTTGTTGATTTAATAAGTAAAGTATCTGTTCCAATATACCATTTGAATAAGACAAGAACAAAGTGTTTATGCTGAGTATAATTTTTTTTGAAAACTTACATGAGTAAAGGTTCAGTCTTCAGACTAAGTTCAATAAATTTATTATAATTGCTAGTGCTATTTTTATATATTTACAGATTTTATGTACTTCCTACGTTTTTGTGGTAAAAAATGGAAAAAGTATACTACTTAAAACTTTTTTATAATAATTGAGCAATTTAAAATTTTTATAAAGCCGAAAAATTTTTTGTTATTTCAAGCGCCCTGCGTTTTGTCAGAGTGCCACACTCTAGGAGGCTTGAGAGTAAAACATAAACGCATTAAAAAATATCAAATATGTTAGTTTCATTTTCTGCTTTCAAATCCTTTTTCTGGTGACCACTCACAATTTCCTACAATATGATACCTACAGTTGCAGCAGTCATCTCCATCAGCTAAAGTTTTAGTGCGTTCAAAGCCACTTCCCATATAATAAGAGAACAGATAATCCATTCGGCAAATCATAGGAAACATTCCCATTGCATCAAAATCCCTGCTTAGTTTGAGCATGCCACATTCAGTAATATCAATTTCAAATGTATTTTCATTTATTTCCCTGTAAAGAATCTTCCAATCATATGGATGCAGGGCATTTGCTTGTGTTTTTCTTTCATGTTCTGCCGCTTTTTTACGGAATCCCCCAATATACAATTTAACGCCTAACGGCATTAACCATTTTGGAATCATCGTTACAAGGCGCTCGTTCATTGACCATATTTCTTCGCCGGCCTGATCACTGGATAGTCCTAATTCCATAAAAGTCTTATACCATGCTATATAAGGGGGGCAAAACTCATAATTGAAAGCAAAAATGCTGTCTCCTATGTCAGGGGTTTTTGACATAATAGTATTAAGACGTTCATTGGATTTTACATTAAACTCCTGCCAGAACTGAGAACCATATTTTCGTGCAATATTCGTTTTTGATCTATACATAACAACTTTATAAATAATTCTCGAACTTTTCATTAATTGCAACCCCTTCATACAGATATCCCGCTAAAAATTTGGGAAAGATCCTTGCTCGATACAGATTATAATTTATTATTTTAAATCCTGCTTCGGATAGGACTTGCTGATAATTCCTGTTTATATTGCATCCACAAGCGAAAACGGTATATAATGGGTTTACCACATCTTGCATTTTTTGTACAAACTTTTTTTCTGCCTTCCCATGCTCTAGAAAAAGCAATCTCCCATTAGGTTTCAAAACTCTGGAGATTTCTCTTAATGTAATATTAAGATCTTTTACACTGCAAAATGTAAAAGTGCTGACTACTGTGTCGAAGGTGTTATTTTCAAAATGCATCTGTTCAGCAGCATCAGGATATAGCTTTACTACAACAGGGGCTGAGGGTATTTCTCTCAAAAGTGGGTCAATTGCTGTAATCTCAGTTATTGAGCTTGGATAGACACTTAGATTCAACCCTGTGCCAATACCAATCTCTAATATATTTCCGTTGGCATGTTGCAAGATATGACGGCGATTATCCATGATTTCAGCCTGACCAAGGGCTTTATTCATAAAATATGGGAATACTTTTCTTTCATATAGCCGGAACAATATTTCAATCATCCTTCTTTCTCGCCATACCTTATAGTTTTTGCAAATTATTTCAAATTGCTTATATTAGTTGTCTGTGTTATAGCTTAGTTGTCAAATCTAAATAAAATTTACGTAAAAAGTTAAATTTTTTAGGTTAAAAGTTAAAGTGCTTGTATAACTTGTTCTTTATTTTGTTCTTTATTTTGTTCTTTGACATCAAGGTAGAAAACAATTAGTCGCAATGTAAATATAATTTAAGTTAAACATAATTAAAAATATTATATTCATAATCCAAACTTTCTATGGAGTGTTATTATTGACTATAAAAAGACACATATCTCAGCTGCAGGCATTGGAACCCGTTTCCTGCCTGTTACCAAGTCAATGCCAAAAGAGATGCTTCTTATCATTGACACATCTGTGATCCAGTATGTTGTAGAGAAAGCGATGTAGAGAGAATCGACTGATTCCTATTAAGCCAGAGGACTAGGACTCGAATCTAGATAAATGGATCTGCAGTCTACTGCATAGTCTTTCCGCCATATTGGCATCGTCACATCCACAATTATAAACATGTAAAATTTTTTATATATTATTAATATTTAAATTTCGTTTTTAAGGCAAAAAGTACCTGAAAATTACCTGTGTCCGTAGATTCAGGATGTAAATTGCCTGTTTACGAGCTTATCCCAAAATCAGTTTTGCCTTCAACTTAGTAAAGTCTCAAAACTATTTTCATGATCAGAAAATCGATTGATTATTTGAAACCTGGGATTTAGAGAAATAATTTTGAGTTTTGGGATCAGCTCTACTAGAAAAAAGGCAGTTGTGTAACTCTCCCTTATTTCAACATGAATTTTGAGAGTATTCTTGCAGAATAAAGAGGGCTTTGGGGTTGTTAAGGCTAAAAAATATGTTTATAATGTCATGGTATCCATAACTTTCACATCTAGAAAATTATAGTTACTAAACAGTATTGAGTATAATTCAGAAGTAGGTTGATTTGGAACTGTTGAACCCTGATTATTCAACTTCGGATATACTTCTTAAAGCATCATCAATAAAGTATGGAGCTTCTACTGGCTTGATCCCTTTTTTCCTTAATTCTTCTTGCGCCCTGCTGCCAATCCTGGAGCAAAGCAAAGCCTCACAGTCAGAAATCAAAGAAATTGTTTTGCTCAAAACCTCATCTGCGTGCCCATAATCCGCCGAGCCACATAAAGGTATAGTCTCTCTTACTTCTAAGAATTGCATTT